>CAZPPF010000001.1:0-6555 GCA_964588395.1 uncultured Candidatus Saccharibacteria bacterium
AAACTTTGCGTAAGCTTCGAAACAACCAAAATGGTTCGCATAATGTGATAGCACTGGTAATAATTGCTGCCTTACTAGTTGGGGCTGTTGGCGGGTATGGGTGGCGCAGTAAGGAAGCCAAGAAGCAGCAACAGCAATTACAAAGCCAAATTGATCAACTCAAGCAAGCGCAGACAGCTACTCAAAAATCATTGGATGCAGCGAAAGCTGCTACAAATTCGACTTCGCCAACCACCACACCGGTATCGGCGGCCGTACCAAGTCAAGCCCTGATCGATACCATAAAAGCTGTGTTTGCCAGTGGTAACTCAGCAGCCCTTGAAGGTTATATGGCAAATCCTGTCAGTGTGATTGTGGCCGCTTCTGAAGGTATTGGAAGCAGGACGCCACTCTTGGCTACCCAAGATATTACAGGCTGGATGGCTCATGCCACTGACCCCTGGAATTTTAGTTTGCCATCCGCAACCCTAACAGCTTGGCGGAATGGTTTTTACAAACAGTACTTCCCATCAAACGCTGTTATTGGAAAATCGGACAACATGGTCATAGCTTTCAGCTTTAACAGCGCCAACAAAATTAGCACTGTCTTTATAGTCAACAATGTTGGTGTGCTCACTCAGTAGTGGACCTTACTGGAGCTGCAACGATTTGAGTACTTCCACTGCTTCCTTGTAGGCGTTGCTTGTTTGAACTGTAGAAACCGGAACCTTATTTGTGGCCAGGTCGTCCTGAAGCGACTTTGATGAAAAACCGCCAGCAATGATAAAGGTTTGTAACTCTTTACCATAGGTGGGGCCCAGACTTTGGCCTTTTTGCAGATTAAAGTTGCCCGCAATGAGGAAAAATGCAAAATTGTCGGTGGTATCAAGGCCAAACAGAGATAAATAGGTATCTTTACGCTGAGTAGAAGCCGGGTTTGTATAGGTCAATTTGTCAGAAGGCTGTATAGCTACACCCCGAGCGATGTATTTACTATCAATGTCACGAGCACCTTTGCGTACATATATGCGAAAATTACCCGTTACATTACCTTTGTCGGTTGTTTGGTAGGTAAATTCAGGTGATTCAAGACGAAACGAATCTTTGGTATCACTTTCGGTTACAGTCCAGTTGGATGGGTAGGACAGTTTAAGATTGAGATTATCGTTACTATAATCTTTAGTGCCTGAGGCACTCGGAACATCACTAACGGCTGGCTGAGATTGGGCTTGCTGTGAGGATTGTTGGGTGGAGCTGTTTGTATTACTTTTTTTCCCGCCAAATAGTTTGTATGCACCGTAAACTAAGCCGATTACTACCACGATCGCAACAAGCACGAAGGCTAGCTTTTTATAGCCACGTTTGGGCGGCTTACTATACTGAGGCGTGTGCCCAGATTGCTGACTTTCGCCTGGCAGGTCCACAGGCATGTCAGGTAGGTTTTCTTCATCGGGTTCCATGCAGGTATTATCCCCCGAGAGAAGTAAACAAGCAATAAACCCTAACGAGTTCTAGAAAGATTGAGCAGCTCCCGCATCTGGCGATGATGATCCAGTGCTACTGGTCGTCATTGCTCCCACGCCGACACTTAAGGCTTGAATACTGCCATCAGAGTTTGTGGTACCACTGACTACTACTTGATCGCCGCTTTTTAGCCCGTTTATACCGACACCTCGAAAGCGGGTGTTGCTATCTGTCTTGACGGTTTTGGATGAGCCATTCTGATCAACAGTGAAGTCGTTGCCGTTTACTGCGGTGACTTTACCAGATAAAACTATGCCATTTTGTGTTTGCGTATTGCCTCCGTAACCACCTCTAAAACCTGGCTTACGAGTCATATAGGGACCAAACCCGACCGAACTTATACCTCTGTTATGGCGATAGTCGTTTGCATGTATTCCAGCACCAAAAGCCAACAGTATAATTACAATCAAACCCGCACCCAGCAATATATTACGAGTGGTAGGGTTTATTGTTGTTCGATTCGCCTTTGGCGATTCTGGTTCTTTTTTTACTTCTTCTGTTTCTTTAGCCATCGTCAACTTCCTTGTTTAATATCTCTGTTATAACGTCAAAACCTTAAATATGGCTGAAGGTTATCCACAGAAATAAAACGTAAGCATTTATAAAATATAAATAATGTATTGACAAGTCTTTCGGGCAAGTCTAAAGTACTTGCTAGAACATCGTGAGGTGTTTTAGCAAAGCTTCTAGCAATAGAAGTGGAGCGGCAAAAAAGGACTCGCAAGAGCCCTTTTTTGTTTTCCATGACACGATTTGCATTTATTTACAAAAAGCATTAAGGTTATAGTGTAATTTCAAAAATATAAAATGGAGATAAATTAATGGACCCACAAACTACACCACCAGCACCAGGTATGCCTGATGAAAACCCAGGCGGCATGCCAATGCCAGAACCACCAACAACACCTGAGCCACCAGTAGTTGATCCTGCACCAATGGGTGATCCAGCACCAGCTGTGCCATCAGAACCAGCTGTACCCGCTGATCCCGTACCATCGGTAGATCCAGCTCCTGCACCAGATGCACCTGCTCCCGAAGCGCCTGTTGCTCCGGAAGCTCCTGCAGAGCCAGAATCGCCTGCCGCTCCGAGCGAACCCGGCAATCCTGTCGTTGGTTCTTTCTAGTTACCAAAAGCTCGTCTAAAATACAGACTCCCTAGACCCTGAGGTTTGCTTTGACTCGTGTTAGAGTAAAAGCATGAAACACGTAAGGAATTGGGGAGTTTTGTTTTTTGTGGCACTCGCCATAATCTTGCCATTAACGCGGTCTTTGCCGGCGGCAGCACAGAACACGCAAAACTTTAGTATTAGCTCTTTTTCGGCAGATTATTATCTTGATCGTACACCTGCGAACGTCAGTACGATGAAGGTGGTCGAACACATCGAAGCACTATTTCCAGACTATGACCAAAACCATGGAATTCTTCGGGCAATTCCCGAAACGTATCAAGACCATACCGTGAGTCTGGATGTACAAAGTGTTACAAACGGTCAAACCAGCTGGAACTACAAAACGTCACATCAAAACGGCAACCTAGTTCTGAAAATTGGCGATGCCGATCGCTACGTGCATGGTCCCCAGACCTATGTTATTACCTACACAATGCGTAATGTAATCTCGTTTTTGGGTGATCATCAGGAATTGTATTGGGATGTGAATGGCGACCAATGGCAACAGCCGTTTGGCAGTGTAACAGCTCGAATTCATATTCCTGGCAGTCTGGTCAGTTCATTGCAAGAACAGCAGCGCTGTTTGGTGGGTAGTTACGGCCAAAACAATGACATGCGGTGCACTATGGTACGTACAGCTGAAAATGATGGTGTTTTGGTAACCGCGCAGGCCTCTGACTTATCTGCCAGCGAAACTATGACCTACGTTCTGGCCTTTAATAAAGACACCTTTGTACTTGGGCCAGAGATTGCGACCGCACGGCGCAAAGAGCAGCTCAAGAACATACTAATTGGCTCGCTCATTGTTGGACCACCTATTCTGGCATTTGTAATTATGTATCCCAAGTGGCGGCGGACCGGTCGGGACCCCAAGGGTCGTGGTGTTATTATCCCCGAATATACCCCACCAAAAGATCTAGGCGTGTTAGATAACGCTTTTATTTACCAAGAAAAAATCAATGGACAAGCTATAACCGCTCAGGTTATTAACTTGGCAATTCGTCGCCACATAACAATTTATGAAACTGTGCAAAAGAAAATTCTCAAAGACAAAAAGGACTACGAACTAGAACTAATGGAAGCGCCAAAAGAACGAACACCTGAGGAATCACAGATTATCGAGGCTTTCTTTGGCGAGCTGGCTCAACCGGGTGTCCGGGTAAGTTTAACGAGCCTCAAAAACAAACTTTATACCACCGCTAGCACACTCGATAAAGATTTGGCGAAATCACTGACCGAACAGGGCTATTTTGCTAGCAACCCTAAAAAGGCCGGATCGAGTTACCTGGTGGCAGGCGGCGCATTGTTGCTAATTGGATTTGTTACCATTGCGACCATAGTTGGCGGAGGTTTTATACTGGCTGGAATTATCACCATGGTATTTGCAGCGCTTATGCCGGCTCGCAGTGAAAAGGGAGTCACAACGCGTGATTACTTACGAGGGCTGAAGCAATACATTGAGATTGCCGAAAAAGACCGTATTAAGTTCTTGCAAAGTCCCGAAGGGGCAGAAAAGATCGAGGCTACCGGTATTGATCCAAGGAAACCGGCGCAAAAGGTTAAGTTATTTGAGAGCCTGTTGCCCTATGCCATGCTGTTTGGTCTAGAAAAACAGTGGGCCAAGGAATTTGAAAATATATATAACGAACCACCGGATTGGTATCGAGGCAACTGGGGCACCTTTAACGTTATTTATCTGGCATCGTCACTCAATAGTTTTGGCACAGCCAGTGCAGCCTCATTTAGCTCACCCAGCAGCTCCAGTTCAAGTGGTTTCGGTGGCGGCGGCTTTTCCGGCGGCGGTGGAGGCGGCGGTGGAGGCGGCGGGTGGTAAAATATCCTAATGGTTAGAAACGCGACATTCTGGGACAAATTTTGGCGAGATGAGTATGGTAAGGATGTTATTTGGCAAAAACCCAATATCTTTCTTGCTACATGGTTTGTTATCACCTTTGTAACCTGGTTTTTACCATACAGTACGTTTAAGCACCTCATACTTTATATTGCCACTGGAGCAATTATCATCTGGTCGATACTCGAAATTTACAGTGGCGTAAATAGATTTCGTAAGTTACTAGGTATCTTGGTTTTGATTGCTGTGATAATCAATCACATACGCTAGGCATTGGCGCTGTAGTCGCGAAACTTTACGTTCTTTGGAGTTATTCGAATAACCATAAAGGAACCTTCTTTGAGCTGGGTAACTGGTGGTAGCTGTTGGCCCGTTTTGGATGGCCGTGGGCGCACTATTTCCGAAAACACTTTGTCTTTGATCTCTTGATTGGCTTCAACTTCGGCTTCGCCTTCCAGCTGCATAGTTTGCAGCAAGTACGAATCAAAAATAGTAAATGCCACCTGCTTGTTGCCGAAGATATCGTGGGCCTTCTGCGTCTCTGATTTCGTTAAAATATATATATTGTTTTCTTCACCCACCATGTAGTAGACAACAGCTCCATGCACGGTGCCGTCACGGTCAACGGTAGAAAACGTCGCAATGTCGTGGTCTTTTAGAAACGAGATCTGGTCATCAGTTAATTTGTTGTTACCAGTAGGTTTACTACTTGTTTGCAAAGGTGTGTTTAAAATGTGGTCCACGTTTTCTAGTCGTCGTTGTTCAATAAATTCCACAAACCGTTCGGCGGCTTTGAGGTTAACAAATGTCAGAACAAAATCCTTTAGGCGAGTGTGCAAGGTAATGCTCGCATACGGCCAGCGTGAATTTAAGCTCACACCAGACACCACGTCATATGTTAACTCGTCTATTACGGTATAACCTGGTGATCGATCAAGAAATATTACTCGTCTATCAGTGGCAATTAACATAGCTGAACCTTTACCGTAGCGTCCATAGACCATACCGCCAATTAGTTCATCTTCGTGCAATACTTTTGGAAGGTAGCGGCTTTCTAGCTTCAGCATGCCCCATTTAGTAGCGCCGGCTTCTCGCAGATTGCGTTTGACGCGAGCAATATGTTCGGGAGTGGGGTTAAGATTGGTCATAGTAGTCTCTTATCTATGATAACAGATCAGGTAAGCAAGACGCCGCCATCCACTACCACTTGCGTACCAGTCATATAACTAGAGAGTTCTGAGGCCAAAAACAAAGCCACTCGCCCGATGTCGTCAGGATCACCCATGCGGTGCATGGGGATAGTGGCCAAAAAGGCTTCAGTTGCTTTTTTTAGGTCTTCAGAATTGGTGTCTGCTGGGGCTTGTTGCATTTTGGCTACACCAGGGGTAGCAACTCCACCGGGTGCTATAGCATTGACCCAAATCTTATGTTGGGCCAGTTCCAGAGCAATATTTTTCGTAAATCCCCAGACGCCGTGCTTTGAAGCATCATACTGAGCAAGTCCAATCATTGAAGGATGCAGGGCATCGATAGAGGTAACATTGATAATTTTTCCACCATGGCCTTGTTTGATCATTTGGTCGGAAACGTGTTTGCAGAATAGGAAAACACTGCGCAGGTTTGTGTCGATGACTTTCATAAAAGCGTCTTCACTCATATGTGAAAGCGGCACACTGGGGAAAATGCCAGCATTGTTGACCAGAATATCAATGCTGTTAAATTGCTCAACGGCTTTTTGAACGACGTTTGTAACATCATGAACACTGGCGACGTCGGCTTTGACCACATAGACACTATTGGGCCGCTTAGCACTCAGACCATCGGCGGTTGCATGGGCAGCGGCTTCATCCAAATCAGCAATTACAATATTGGCTCCGGCTTCATGCAAACGCGCGGCAATACCTTTGCCAATTCCCATAGCACCACCAGTTACAATTGCTGTTTTGCCTTGCAGATCAATAAGCTCTGCTAGTGCCACCTCTTCCATGTCTTTTACTATGATGGTTATGCTTTGGTGAGTCAATACACTTC
>CAZPPF010000001.1:6655-70329 GCA_964588395.1 uncultured Candidatus Saccharibacteria bacterium
GGCCGGCGTGGCTTACGTCTATTTCACCTACGGCATGCATTTTTGCTTCAACGTGGTTACTGGGCAGCCAGGTGAGGGCAGTGCGGTGCTAATTCGGGCACTTGAACCGATGGAGGGGTTGGAGATAATGCGGACGAATCGCGGCGGGCGGGACGATGTGGGCGATGGTCCGGCTAAACTATGCCAGGCTCTTTTAATAGACCGCCAGCTCAACGGACATGATCTGTCCCGTCCGCCGCTGCAGCTTAAGTTGCAACCTGCATTGGACTCTTCAGATATTGTTCAAACCACTCGGATTGGCATTAGTCGAGAGCAACATCAACCCTGGCGGTTTTATATCAAAAATAGTCCGTTTATATCCAAAAAGTAATTGAAAAGCGAGCCAATGAAGCTTATGCTAAAGACTGGAAGTGTGAGGCTTCCCTCGACCCTGGCTTATCGCTGGGGTCATTTTTATTTGGCAGTCGCTGCAGTAGCCGCGGATTTCCAGCTGGTGGCCAGTCGCTTCAAAATTGTTCTCATCAGCAAGCTTCATCAACTCTTTTTCGAGTGTAGCATCTTCGTTGAGTGGGATAACCTTGCCACAGTTCAAGCAGGTCAGATGATGATGATGGTTAACAAATGCATCACTTAGCTCTAACTTGTACTTCCAGCCAATCTGCAGACGATGAACTATTCCTAACCCTTCAAATAATTGTATCGTACGGTATACACTGGCGCGGTCGGCCACGGCGCCAACTTTGTCTATAAGCTCAGCCATAGTCAGGGCATCGTGTAGCGCCAAGATCTCAAAAACCGTGCGACGAACCACCGTAAGACTGGAATGACGTTTCTTTAAAACAGTTTTGAGCTGAGAAATATCAGGTGTCATATCGCAATCATAGCAAAAATTGCGACAAATTTGCAATTATTATTAGTTAAATTTATGCTGGTTCGGTAATAAGGAACCAAAAATGCATCCCTCTGTATGGCTTGTTTTGGCAGTCTCATTGGCTGGCGACATAGCAGTTTTTATCTCCAGTACGTTACTACTGAGCTACAAAACAACGGTAAATTGGCTCGCCAAATACGCCACACCATTTGCGGCTGGAGCATTGCTAGCGGCCGCTTTTCTAGATTTTTTACATGATGGCGTTGAACAATACGAGCCGCTCACTGTATTAACAGCCGCACTGGTTGGAGTGATCTTCTTCTTTTTGCTAGAAGGCTGGCTGCACTGGTTTCATCACCACAGTGTTGAGCCATTTGAGAAGCACGGTACCCACAAAGAATCGGCTGAACCGGTTACAGTGCTTGTGACAGCCGGCAACTGGCTCCATAACTTTATCGATGGTGCGGCAATTGCTGCCGCCTTCCTGGTCAGTCCAAGCACAGGAGTCATTACAACCTTTGCGGTTGCGATGCACGAAATCCCCAGGGAAATGGCCGACTCTGGTTATTTGCTCAAACGCGGCATGAAAAAAAACGGAGTGATAATGGTTCACGGCGTGGCAATTATTGTCACGGCCATCGGCACACTTTTGTTTTATCTAACCGCAAGAACCAACACGGTGCTACTGGCTTGGTTACTTGGCTCCACGGCTGGCTTCTTTATCTATGTGGCCGCCAGCGATATTATTCCCAGTATCCAGGCGTCCAGGGAAAAACCAAAGCTATTTGACTTACAGGCTGCTCTGGTTATATTGGGTGCTGCCCTGGTTGGATCGGTGATAGTCGTTGCTCACCACTTTATCGGTTAGGCATAAACACGGTACAATGTAGGTATGATCATTGCGGTGATATTTTTGGGGGTTTTCTGTCTGGTTCTACTCGGTGTACTGCTATTTTTCGTCATTAACAAGTCAGAAAATAAAACTGATACAGGTGCCATACTGCAGTTGTCTGAAAGTGTTTCTAAGCTTCAGAATGATATTCAGAAAGAACTGACCAGTCATTTGGGCAAAAGCCAAGAGGGATTACTCAGGCAGTTCCAGACCAGCAATAAGATTGTCGCGGATGTAAGCAAGCAACTAGAAGCACTCAAGAATACGAATCAACAGGTTATTAATGTCACTGACGAGCTCAAAACACTTCAAAATATCCTAACCAACCCAAAACAGCGTGGCAATGTTGGCGAGATCCATCTGGAAACTATTTTGCAGAATATTTTGCCCCCAGGCGTGTTCCAGATGCAATATGGCTTTAAGAACGGCGAAATAGTCGATGCGGTCATATTTGTTGATAAAAATATTGTGCCAATAGACTCGAAGTTTTCGCTAGAAAACTATAACCGCTTGCGTGAGGCAAAGGATGCGCCCTCACGAATCCTTTTGAGCGCAGAGTTCAAAAAAGACGTAAAAAAACGAATTGACGAAACTTCTAAGTATATTCGACCGCGGGAAAATACCACTGATTTTGCTTTTATGTTTATCCCGTCTGAGGCAATTTACTATGATTTGCTTGTCAATAAAGTTGGTGACGCTGGAAGTGATTCGCGGAATCTAATTGAGTATGCCTCGCGAAAAAAAATAATTATAACCTCTCCGACTACTTTTCTTGCATATCTACAGACAGTTATGCAGGGACTAAGAGGCATGAAAATCGAAGAACAAGCTATGGAAATCCAAAAACGGGTAGGCGAACTGAGTAAGCACATTTCAGCTCACGAAGATTCTATGCAGCGGCTTGGTAACAGCTTGGGTGCGACCGTGAACCACTACAATAGTGCGCACAAACAACTCAAATATATCGATAAAGATGTGGTGAAGATTGCAGATACCAGCGCAGGCGTAGAACCGTTGCTGCTTGATCGCCCAAATGACGGAGAAAATGATTAAGTGGGTGACGAAAAAAAAGCGGACAACACTACAATACAAGAGGCAGGCAAGAAACGCCCTAAGAAAAAAATACTTGTTGTTGGCCTGGGTTTATTGGCATTTGGTTTAGTCTATTTATTTGTGAGTTACAACCGAACGCCTTCCAACGGAATAATAAATAATGATGCTATTGCTCAAACAAATACAAAACAATCAGAACCACAAAATCGACACTACACTGGAACTGCCGTATCAATTGAGTATCCTGAAGAATACGGAGACATTCATAATAATCCACCTAGTGGACTTGTTGTCGAACAATTTAGCCTTGTTGCAAATAAGGGTATAACAGATACGCGAAACGTTGGAATAACGGTCAAAAGAAAAGATGCAGGAGTAGTTATGCGCGAAGATGCGGCTTATAAGCTGCGTATGGCAGACCAAGCGCACTTTACTGCTTCTATGGTCACCGTGGGTGATAACACTGCTGAGCAGTTCATTAAACATGATGGGTCAGAGATCACGTTCTTTATTGATAGCCCAAAGTATTACGTAACAATTTCAGGCACAACTGGTACTAGCCGGCAACAATTATCTGATGATATGAATCTAATTGTCGGTAATTTTAAATGGCTGAAGTAAAGCTCACTTTAGTATACTGGTAGATAAGCATGGGGATTTTAAAATCAACACTCTTTGGACTGGGCGGCATAGCGCTACTATTTGCAGCCTCACCATCTAGCTCAACGTACCAACTTCAATCTTATGGTATTGGGTCCGGAGGCAGTTCAGACAGTAGCTCAGCTACCTATAGGTCAACTACCATTAGTGGAGAACAGGGTTCAGCCTCAACTACCAGCACAACCTACAAAGCTGGCACCGGCATAATTCCAACTCAGCAAGCAAATGTTCCAGCCGCTCCTGCCGTCACAAATCCTTCAAATTACTACAATAAATTGCACATAGTCATTAACAATGGTGGTAACCCCAGTGACGCAACCTTTGCCATTGCAATTAGTCCCGATGGGTTTAGTCCAACCACAAATTATGTAAAAAGTGACCACACAGTCGGTGCGACTCTTATTAGTACGGACTGGCAAACCTATACGACATGGGGGGGTAGCAGTGGTTTTGATGTCATAGGGTTGCTACCAAACACCACCTACACTGTCAAAGTTAAAGCCGAACACGGAGACTTTACTGAGTCAGGCTACAGTGCAGCTGCCAGTGCAAGCACCGTTGGTGCAAGTCTGACATTTGATATTGACGTTTCGGCAACCGATACAGACACTAGTCCACCGTATACTGTTTCGTTTAACGCCCTAACGCCCAATAATGTAATAGATAGTAATCAAAAGGTTTGGATCGATCTTGATACCAATGGACAAAATGGTGGGGCAGTATTTGTGGTTTCAGCCAATGCGGGACTCCATAGTATTGCTGCAAGTAACACTATCAATTCTGCTACAGCCAATCTTGCAAGTGTAAACGAAGGGTATGGAGCACAGAATTCCTCGGCAACACAGTCTTCTGGTGGACCTCTGACAGCCCAATCTCCATTTACTGGCTCATCACAAAACGTTGGCATTTTGGATACGATACTTACCCGAGTGTATGCATCGTCTGGACCAATTGTGGCTGGTCGGGGCTCGTTACTGCTAAAAGCACGAGCAACTTCTACCACACCAGCCGCAATCGACTACTCGGATGTTTTAACATTAATTGCTTCTGCTAGCTTTTAACAGCTTGTGGATAAACACGGAAAAGGTTTGACACCCGCGCGAGTAAAACGTAAGCTTTACCTAAGAACTTCAATTTTATGAAAGAAAGAACACAAATTATGCAAACATTAAATAGGCCGCTGTATTTTATTGCAGCGTTTTTATTGGTGATAGCCGCAATTTTCGGAATTTTGGCATCAAGAGCTAATGCTGCAACATTAACGAACTCATACATCCGTCTGGACCGCATGAAAGCGGGGCAAACCACTTCTTTCAGACTGGTATTTAAGACAGTTGGTGCTGGTGCTACAACGGTAGCAGTTAACTTCAATGGAGCTGACTCAACAACTTGGACAGGCTCATCTGGTGTAGTTAATGCCACTCAAACGGCTGTCGGTGCCGCTGGATGTGATGCCAGTGCAACTTCATTGCCGGGTACACTGAGCGCTTCAGGCTCGGGTTCAACGGTGACAATTACCGGTGTGACTGCTCTTTCTGCTACAACAGCCTATTGCGTTGACTTAACTTCTACGACTGCAGTAACCGATGCAAGCGCAGGTGAATACCACCCAACTATAACTGTTGGTAGCGACTCAACCACCGTAGCAGTTCGCACAATTTCTGATGACCAGGTGACGGTTAATGCAACCGTACCACCATCTTTTAACTTCGTACTGGACGCAAACAGTGCCAACTTCACCAGCAGTTTGGACACTTCCAACGTACGTAAAACTTCTGACCGAACAGTTACTATAACAACGAATGCAATCAATGGTTGGATAGCCTGGGCAAAAGACTTGAACACAGGGCTACTTTCTTCAACGGCTTCTCATACGATTGCTTCAACCACGCCTGGAACTGCCGCCACCTTAAGTAATGGTACCGAAGGTTATGTTGTCGGCGTCGAAGTTACTACTAACGCTTCAGGCGGTGGTAACCCTTCAATACCTCTTGCATATCAAGGTACTGCTGCTAATAATGCCGGTAGTGGTCTTGACTCTACCTATCGCATGATCGCAAGCTCTGCTGGCACAGCAAATGGTGATGTAATTACCTTCCGTGGGAAAGCTGCAATTGACGGAAACACTCCTGCCGCAACTGATTACGCGGACACCTGGACTATCATTGGCGCTGGTTCGTTCTAACCAGTTTAAAAAGTAGCGATAAAGCCGGCCAAATGGCCGGTTTTTTATTGATCTTTGGAAATGATAACAATGCCCCTGTTATACTAGATGGTAATAAATGGGTATTGTTAGACCACTTCGACTTTGGGGAATTATCTGTGTGCTGGCTGTCAGCATTTTATTGTATGGACGAGGCCATGCCCAATCTGACACTGGCGCCCTGAACCTGACAACCTCACCACTGCCCATCAGCTTGACGGCTAAACCGGGCGAAACAATTACGACTGAACTACGCGTCAAGAACAGTGGCACTAAAACTGAAGTACTCAAAGTCGGTCTCATGAAGTTTAGTGCGGTTGGTGAAGAAGGTAAGCCCCAACTGGATGACCGTCAACCAGGCGATGACTACTTTGACTGGGTCAGCTTCTCCGAGAACCAGTTCGTTGCCCAACCGAATGAATGGAAAAGTATCACGATGACCGTGGCGGTACCGAAGACCGCAGCACTTGGTTACTACTATGCCGTGACGTTTTCACGCGCCAACCCCGAGACTGCGATCGACAAAAACGCCCAAGTTCGGGGTGGCACCGCTACGCTCGTATTGCTTGATGTCCTCTCGCCTAACGCCAAGCGTCAAGCCAAGCTTACCGACTTTCATACCACCAGAAAGATCTACGAGTTCCTGCCCGTTACTTTCGTCATTAAGTTAGCTAACACCGGCAACATTCACTTAGCACCGTCGGGCACCATTTACATTAAACGTGGTAAACAGCAGATCGATACCATTCCGGTTAACACTACCAAAGGCAATATTCTACCAAAGAGCAGCCGTGTCTTTACGGTCCAGTGGGATGATGGCTATCCAGTCTACAAAACGAAAGAGGCAGGTGGTACCACAGTGCTCAAGAATGGCCAACCAGTTATGACGTTGCATTGGGATAACGGCAAGCTGGGCAAATTACGTTTCGGTAAATACACCGCTAACTTACTGATGACGTACGATGATGGCACGCGCGATGTGCCGCTGGAAGCCAGCGTTAGCTTCTGGGTAGTGCCGTGGAGACTAATTATAGGCATTATCTTAGTTCCACTAATTCCGGCATTACTTGTGTACTTCATTATGAGACGACGATTTAAGAAAAAGCTTGCCAAACATACGGCACCTCAGACAAGTCAGAAGGTAAGTAAATCGTGAAACGAACTAGCCTACTATTTATAATCATTATTCTGGCTACGGTGTTTGTAGTCCCCTTTATTCATGCCCAATCTGACACTGGCGCCCTGAACCTGACAACCTCACCACTGCCCATCAGCTTGACGGCTAAACCGGGCGAAACAATTACGACTGAACTACGCGTCAAGAACAGTGGCACTAAAACTGAAGTACTCAAAGTCGGTCTCATGAAGTTTAGTGCGGTTGGTGAAGAAGGTAAGCCCCAACTGGATGACCGTCAACCAGGCGATGACTACTTTGACTGGGTCAGCTTCTCCGAGAACCAGTTCGTTGCCCAACCGAATGAATGGAAAAGTATCACGATGACCGTGGCGGTACCGAAGACCGCAGCACTTGGTTACTACTATGCCGTGACGTTTTCACGCGCCAACCCCGAGACTGCGATCGACAAAAACGCCCAAGTTCGGGGTGGCACCGCTACGCTCGTATTGCTTGATGTCCTCTCGCCTAACGCCAAGCGTCAAGCCAAGCTTACCGACTTTCATACCACCAGAAAGATCTACGAGTTCCTGCCCGTTACTTTCGTCATTAAGTTAGCTAACACCGGCAACATTCACTTAGCACCGTCGGGCACCATTTACATTAAACGTGGTAAACAGCAGATCGATACCATTCCGGTTAACACTACCAAAGGCAATATTCTACCAAAGAGCAGCCGTGTCTTTACGGTCCAGTGGGATGATGGCTATCCAGTCTACAAAACGAAAGAGGCAGGTGGTACCACAGTGCTCAAGAATGGCCAACCAGTTATGACGTTGCATTGGGATAACGGCAAGCTGGGCAAATTACGTTTCGGTAAATACACCGCTAACTTACTGATGACGTACGATGATGGCACGCGCGATGTGCCGCTGGAAGCCAGCGTTAGCTTCTGGGTAGTGCCGTGGAGACTGTTAGCAGTATTTATCGGCATTCCAGCAGTACTGCTAGCAATAATAATTTATCTTGTGGTATCTAGACGAAAATATAAGAAACAGGCCAAACGAGCCGAAACGGCAAAAAAATGAAACAGCTTATACCCACCATGTTTAAGAAATTGCTCTTATTACTTTATCTAGTGCCTATCCTACTTTTATCGGTGGCGCAAGGTTATGCAGCCTCTTCAAAGGGGGGAATTACAATTACACCTCCCTTTCAAGAAGTGTTGATACTGCCAAATCAAACCAGTGTGCCAGGTAGCTTCGCAGTTGCAAATAATAGTTCACAGCCATCTACTTTTTCTCTGTCGACAGTAGACATGGGAGCACTAGACGATACGGGCGGTGTAGTATTTTCTGGTCTGTCGGCAGACTATCAGCAAAAATATGGACTTGCCCATTGGCTCAAACTTGATACCGATAAAATTACGATTCAGCCCAAAAGTTCAGCGGTGGTTGGCTTTTCGATCCAGAACAACAGCACACTGGGTCCTGGCGGACACTATGGAGCTATTATTGTTAAGTCAACCGACCAAAACTCAAATTCAAAAAATCAAGTTAATTTAGCACCACAAGCGGCGTCGCTTTTATTTGTTAGAAAAGTGGGCGGAGAAATCTATAACCTAAAGCTTGAACCACCAACTTCCAAGACCTATTTATGGAAGCTGCCCACCAGTGCAACAGTTCGATTACGAAATGACGGGAACATTCATGTAGTACCACGTGGTATTGTTATGCTCAAAGATCACTCCGGCCGCGAAGTCAGTAGGGGTGTAATCAACCCTGAATCATCACTGATTTTGCCCGAGCATGTAAGAGACTTTTCTGTGGTGTTTATGCCGCATAAACGTTTGCTCTTACCAGGAACGTATACTATCTCAGTTTCATATCGTTTTGAGGGTAGTGACAAGTTTGTAACTCAAACGTATAGCATCCGTTTTCTGAATTTACCACTTATTGGTCTTGGGTTGATACTTTTGATTACTCTCATTTTACTCATCAAACGCTTTGGCATTCGGCTTAAACGGCGAATTACAAAAATTTCACACATGAGAATGGTGAAAAAAATGTTTAAAAATGGCAAAGCATACGATACGGGTAGACCAACCAAGCGCATTAATCGTAACCAATCTAAACCCTTCTTCTTTTGGCCTACACGTAAACGCAAGCGGATAGCCATCCGTGACGGCGATAAGGATACTCAAAAGCTATCAAAAACTATGGATATAAAAGCGCCCAAAAAGCGCTCAAAATGACTCATTTTACCCCTTGTTGTAACCAATTTTAGCTGTTAAGCTTAATGTGTACATTAAGCGGTTTGCGAGGATTGAAATAAAGAGGGTAACACTACGCTCGCATTTGGTGCTTTGGTTATTGCTTTTCATGGCAATAACTAGTCTCTTTCTAATGGTTCAAAAACCGGCAAAAACTTCTGCAACGATCAATAGGCAAATCAATTTTCAGGGCAAAATTGTCCTTAGCAGTAACAGCACGAATATTACCAACGGGACTTACAACATGGAGTTCAAGATTTACTCTGGCGGTGATGGGGTAGTGGGAGGGGGCGATGAGACACTACTTTGGACTGAAGATCGTTTGATCGGTGGAACTGGTGGAGTAACGATTACTGACGGGGTTTTTCAGATTAATCTCGGTGCTGTAACTAGCTTACCCGGAAGCGTTGACTTCAATAACAGTACACTTTGGCTTTCGATGCAGCTCGGAAATACATCGAGCTGTACTATCACTACTACCTTCCTATCAAATTGTAGTGGTGATGGGGAAATGAGCCCGATGGTGCGTTTTACGGCTGCACCGTACGCTTTCAATTCGGATTTATTAGACGGAATCGACAGTTCATCATTTGCACAACTTTCTGGAACCAACACCTGGAGTGGTACAAATACATACAATAGTCAGTCCACCTTTAACACAGATGTAGATTATGTTTTTAATGGTACAGAAAATATTTCGGTAACGAGTGACCTAGCGGGAAGCGTAGATGTGCTATCGGTCATCGCTACCCCCTCGTCCACATCTGGTACGACCCAAGGCATACTTATCCAGCAAGCCAACTCTGCTAATACAAACGGCCTCGACAATGGGATTACTATTAATAATGCCGACTCCGATCTACCAATAACAGCTGCCCTAAAAATTCAGAACAGTGGCGGTGGTGGATATACAACGATAATTGATAACCAAGGAACACTTATCTCAAGCGCTGAACTTAATCTTCTTGACGGTCACGCCTCTGCACTTGTGGATACAGCGTATACAGGAACACTAGGAATTACGGGAACTGGTGTTCTAGACGCCGGTTCCATCGGAACAAGTTTTGGTGCAATTGATGTCGGTAGCGACTCTATTACTACTACAGGGACCATTGGTACAGCTGGTAGCACTACATTTACTGGAGCAGGTGGCACTTTCTCCTCAACTATTAATGCAAATGGTGGCATTTCTTTAGGCGCCAACCAGAACATTACAACCACTGCAGGAACGGGCTCTATCATACTTAATTCCACCGTTTCGAACGCTTCGGACGATGCTATTACAATTAACACCTCATACACAGGTGGGGCAACTGATGCGCTTGCATACAATGCTATAAATATCCCGGGCTTTAGTCCTACAAATGCTTCTGGTACAGACTTTGTTAATGGGTTAAACATTGGCAATTTAACCGATCCTGGTGCATCTATTACGAGCACTGCCTTCAAACTTGGAACGGGTTGGGACGTGCTGTTTGGTGGATCAACTGCTGGAACGAGTATTTTCGACTTTACTAACTTTGATGTTACGAGTGCGGGTGCTGTTTCTTCGGTTGGAGTTAATAGTGGCACCGGCCTACTTCAGGGGACGGGGGGTCTAACTGTTACCGGTACGATAAACCTAAATGCTTCGGGATCAGGCACCACAACCATTGGAAGTAACACTGCCGGAACAATATCATTTGTAACAAGTGGTGTTACAACTACCAATAATCAGAATGACATTATCATTGGTGGTGGTTATGCGAGTTCCGATACAACTTTATCTGGCCTAACGCTAGATTCATTCAGCACCTTTACCGAAGCGGCTAGCACTTGTACCGCAACTGTGAACGGCGGAACTATCTACTACAACAGTGCTTCTAACGCTGTACGCGGTTGTATCAATGGTCAATGGGAGGATATGGTATCAACAGCCTCTCTTGGTTTACAGCTTTTTGGTGTTGTACCCGACTCTGGTCCAGACCCAGGTAACTGGATTGGAATCAATGCAACACTTGCAAACAATGGACCCTGTAAGGTTTATATGGGTGGGACCACTGCTAGTATCCGCTGGACGGGATGTACTGCATTTTCTGGTGGGCGAAAAATAATTGTTCCTGCTCAAACTTCAGATCAAGCTATTACAACTGGTGCTGGTGTTTGGGCTCATGTATGTCTAAATACTTCGGGTGCAGTTGCTATTACACAAAGCGCAACAGAAACCACATTATGGCCAACCTTCTCCGCCAGTGCACCAATACTCTGCTTGGCAGATATTTCTACAACAAACACAGGTGGCGGTAAAATTTCTGAAATTTATGATACACGGACCTTTACAACTACGACCAAAGAGATCGTTAACAACGTTACGAATAACCCAAGTGTTGGGTGGGCCGTGGCTCAGACCACAACTGCCGGACAGGTAACAAGAACTGCAGCTACTGCGGGATTAGCGCTTATCCGTGGTGTATTTGTCGCAGTAACGAACTCTGGTACCACTGCCAACAGCATGAATGCAATTATTGCTACTACAGGGCCTGCCTATATGAAAGCAACCGCTGGAACCGCTGGTCTATATGTTCAGACTATTGGAACTGCTGGCTACGTAACGGCAACAACGTTACCTGCATGTACTAGCGCTGCATATTGTGTGCCGGGTTTATCTTTATCGGCTTTTAGCAGTACCTGTGCAGCAAATGCAGATTCTTGTCGAGGTTCGATTGCCGTGAACTTAAACTTACGTTAGATGAAGTTTTCAAACGAGAAGTCGGTACTGCGTAGCCGTCGAAGGATGCGAATAACGGTAATAGGCACAATCCTAATTATGTTGCTTGGACTCGGATTGGTGTGGCAACTATGGCTAAAACCAAAACCCATGTTGCCAGCCGATATCCGCCAGCAATTAAACTTTGTCACTTATTTACCGAAAACAGGAAACTTAGTTAAATTAGATAAGAGTACGATTAAATATGATAAACAAAGCGCTGTTCTAAGTATGGTAGCTACCTACCAAAACAATCAAGTGACTATAACCGAACAAGCCTATCCCGATGTACTGATCTACGACCGATTAATTGGAACTCTAAAACAATATGATGAAGTTCAAACGAAAACAGGGAAAGTCGCATTGACTCGGCCTGATGCAGCTGGAGGGTCGCAAGTTGCCGTAGTCAGTGCCGACAATAAAACACTTGTGTTCGTAAAAACTTCCAAAGATCTTACAAAAGATGAATGGTTACAATTTTTTAATACACTCGACGCTACAGATTAAACTAACGATAACTTTCTATTAAATCTATAACAAGCGAAGCTGTCCAAGAAAAATTATGGGCGCCGGCAGGTGTGCCATCAATGGGCGAAAAGTACTCATATAAACCATTTTTCTCAACCACAGCAGTTGTGGATTGAGCTAGCTCCGCAGCCTCTTCGTCAAAGCCATAGCGTTTCAGACCCTCTATTATCAGCCAATTGGTATTGATCCACACCGGACCCTGCCAATAGCTATGAGATTTAAACCAACTAGAATTGAGCGGAACGCTCGGGACAGGATACGGAGCACCAAAAAGTCGCTTGTCCTTAAGTAGCTCTATCAACTGCTGTGCTCGCTCTTTGGATACGCTACCACTATAGAGAGGCAGCAGTGTGGCAATACTGGGTTCCTTGATAAGTTTATGCGTAATAAAATTACGCGAATAATACTGACCAGTGTAGCCATCCCAGAGCATTTCGAGTGCATCCTCGGTTTTATTTATCTTTTTCGTCAGTTCATCAGGCAATTCGTGGTGAATAGCCTTGGCGATATGCCTTAGGCAGTGGTTGGCACGTACAAGCATAGAGTTAAAACCAAGATCTTCGATGGCAAACAAGGAGTGGCTGAGTATCTTGTCTATGTCGTAGGCTTTGCGACGTAAACGGTGCTGTACGCTGTAAAGCGCCAAAGCCTCAAAGGTTGACAGACGTTGATCTGCAGGAACGTAGCGTGTATCGCGCCTAAGGCGGTTAACCAGATACACAAGTGGTTTTTTGGTGGCTAATCTAATCCAAAAAGGCAACTGATGTTGTTTGAGCTCGCTCATCCAGGGCGGTGTATTGTCTAACCCCGTCTCCCAGGGGTGTACGAGCAGTACTAGGCCTTCGTCATGCGGGTCGCGTTCTTTATAGAGCCACTGATGATACGCTAATATCGCTGGAAAGACCTGCTGATACCAGGTGCGCCGCTCTGCCGGCTTTAGTTTTTCACCAATTTTTATAACCGCTTCGGCAATAATGGGAGGCTGCGTAATTCCGCTGGTAGCTACATCATCTGGAGCAAGTGGATTGAGCCAGCTGCGCCAAATATTACGATCTTGGCGATGTTTATCACCACCAGCAAAGATCATGTTCGGCAACATGCCGTTAGCCCATTGACCTCTAAGCAGGCTCAAGATTTCTTTTTGGGCACGATCGATATCGTAATGCCTAAGCCCAATAGAAATAAAACAACTGTCCCACAGCCATTGGTGCGTATAAAGCCCTTCGGTCGGGATTGTATAGTCACCATGTTTATTTATTTCCAGAACTGCCTTGGCTTGTTCAAGCAGATCTGCCGGTTCTTCCATACTTTCAAGTATACCGTAAGCAAGATCAAGATAGGCAATGTGGTATTGCAGGGCTATGTGGGGAGAGTGTTAATTTGAGACCGAACATGCTTGTGCTTGCTCAAGGGCTTAAGATTGCTATGCTATAGCCAGAGGAAAAGTATTTATGTCACTTGAGGTTATCAAAAACGAGATTGTTATCGCTCCGGCAGCATTTGACCCACACTGTCATCCCAGGGCTTTCGACGCCCTTGTTCAGCTAGGTGGTGCAAATAATATCGACGGTAAAGCCGGTGTGTTTGAATACACTCGGTCAATGCTCTTCTCGGGTTTTGCGGGTGGTCTGGCTATGCCTAACGAGTCCATTCGTACTGGCAGGCTCGGTGGAGGATTAGATGCGCAGGGCTATGCGAGCGAAGCCCACCCCCACCCCATTAACTCTTTGAATCGCATTTTTGAATTTGAACAGCGCTTAGGCACTGAAGCCGTTGTAGATATGGGTGCGTTGTTTGGCCTTGATCCAAACGAGCTTTATTCATATGAAGCCGCACCAATTAATCGTGAAATCATGCGCCACCGCTTTGCCGAGGTGAAAGGCCGCGTTTTGGGGTTAAAAGTATATGTCGACAATACGGAGGGTGGTTATGCTATCCGTGTTGAAGATGCTCGTGATGCTATTGAAGACTGGCAAATTGACCACGAAGGTGAGCCGGTGGTTGTTCACGCAGAAGATGAAAATGTGGCTACAGTCTTGCGTGAAGTTTATCGTAGGGAGGGCGGCAAAGATTGGGCCATACACATTGCCCATGTATCTTCACGTGTCGAGCTCGAAGCAATTATAGAAGCCAAACAAGCCGGCATGAACGTTACATGTGAAGTAACACCACACCATCTATTCTTAACTGAAACGGATAGGGAACTACTGGGTGGACAAGGCTGCATGAAGCCCACGCTCAAATCGAAAGAAGATGTGGACTTTTTGTGGGCAAATATTGAGTGGATAGATATGTTTGGTTCGGATTGCGCACCGCATCGTCCTGGTGATAAAAGTGCGACACCTCCTACCTTCGGAGTAACCAATCACCCACTTGAAATTCCGCTTCTTCTAACTGAAGCACTTAAAGAAGATGGGCGGATAAGTCTTGAAAAACTAGAGGACATGCTCTGTATCCAGCCACGTCAACGATTTAACTTGCCAGCTGACGATGGATCCAAGAGTGTATTTAAAATTGGTCAAAAGTCTGTTCAAGAAATCGAAGCTCGAGTTGGTAATAAATATCACGAAACACCCTTTGCAACTTATTCAGAGCTAGTGCCAGAAGATGCAGTTAGACGATTTAATGTAGGTGCATATCTGAGCCGGATGCAAATCTCCGATTCGCATGTATGGTTTTATGATGGTGAGCACAGCAGCAACCGTAATGAATTGGTGAAGGGTTTTCATAGAATTTTACGACCAGTTTGATGGAAAGGGGAAAATAATGACAAGTTTTGAACAACATCCGTTGTATCCAGGAGAGGCAGTTCCTCTTTTTATAGCCGCTGGTCCTTTGAAAGAAGCAGCCCATTTTGCACCTTTTGAGGAAATAGAAGACCCCCTCACAGTTCCTGTACTAACAAATGGAGGTTGGACACTACCCGAATGGTCTGGTAATGCCACGAGTGAAAAGCCGCAAGACTTTGTGTATTATCCAGAGCGCAAATTGGCTGGAAATTGCCGGGGGCTACCCTGCAGTGGAATCGAAGGAATGCGCAAGCTCGCAGAACCCATTAAAAATCTTTCTGATAGAGGCATTAAAACAATCATCCAGGTCACAAACTTGCCACATGAAAAACCCAGTAATGTTATTCCATATCTTGCCGAAGAAGCTTCAGCTCAAAATCCCACCGCGATTGAAGTAAACCTAAGCTGCCCAAACGGGAAAGACGAAGATGGTAATTTTCATCCACCTACCTGTAACAACTCTGAAGTAAGTGCAGAAGTTATGAGTGCTACACGCAGTGCAGTAGGGGATGAAATCTGTTTGGGAGCCAAAGATTCTCCACACGTTATGTCTCTCGAAGATGAAGTTGATGAGCATGCTGTTGTCGATCTAATTACGGCAATCAATCCGTATATAGATTTTTTGACAGGTATTAATACCATTGGTGGCCAATCATTCCCTGAGCTCAAGTGCGGAAATGGCAAAGGTGGTGCAAGTGGACCTGCCGTTGCACCAATCGCACGACGGTGGCTTCAAATAGCTCGTGCATCAGCTGAAGATCATGTGGCTATCTTGTCCTGTGGTGGTGTAGATTCACAGAACCTATACATAGAAGCACCTTTGAGATTAGCTATGGGTGCGCTGTTGGTTGGAGGTGCACAAGAATTCTACAGAGCCGGTCAACCAGATCGTTTAGCTATTCGTTGGGCCCAGGAATATGCAGCAACCATCTAGCGATAGTTTGTAAAACTCAGAGGGAAATCGAAGTCTTGAGCACGGAGGGTTTGCATGACAACTTGCAGCTCATCTTTGCTTGAGCTTGTCACGCGAACTTCTTGACCTTGAATTTGGGTTTTGACCTTGGGGAACTTTTCGCGGATCAGACTCGTGATTTTTTTAGCTTTTTCTTGATCAAGGCCCTGCCTGAAGGGCACTACTTGGGTGGTTTTGAGGTTACTTTCGACCAGTTCATTAGAAGTATCCAGTACCTTTTGACTTTGGTTGCGGGCAGCTAGTTTCTTGCGAACAATATCTAAAATAGCGTCTATCTGCCAATCGCCATTACCAGTGATCTTGAGGCCTGTTTTGTCACTGTCCAGCCATTCCACAGCCGCTGGTGTGCCCTTGAAATCATATCGGTTCTGTAGTTCGCGCTGAACCTGGTCGAATACGTTGTTCATTTCGGCTTTATCATAGTCAGAAACGATATCAAAAGAGAAGGTTGCCATACAATCTAGGATAACAGATGGTATAATTCTCCTGAAATGGCTTATCAAAATCAGAAGGTGGCGGAAACTGCAGAACTGCTCAAAAAACGGTTCGGTGAGCTGGAAAACAAAGCAGATATTTTGCGCGCAGTGGAGCTACGCGCTCTGTATGGCGAAATACCGACTTTACCAGAAGATCAGAGAGCAAGTTTTGGTCAGGAAATCAATCAGCTCAAAAGTGAGTTAGAAGAAATGGTGGCAGGGGAGACAGACAAGGCTGAGGAATTACCGCCCATTGATGTCACTGCTCCATTCGATACAAATACTGCTGCCGGCAAGCGGCCTAAACTTCTCACAAGTGACCAAGGCAGCAAGCACCCACTCATGACCGAACTCGAAACCATTCTGGAAATATTTGGCCGAATGGGCTTTGCCGCAGTGGAATCTCGCCAACTGGATGATGATTATCATATGTTCGAGACCCTTAATTTTCCAGAAGGTCACCCTGCTCGAGATGACTACGACACCTTTATGACCACCGATGGTTTAATTGCTCCCGCACACACATCAACCATGCAGAACCGCTTACTAAAAGCCAATAAGGATAAGTTAGAAAAGGGTGAGGCCATTGGTATTGTGATTCCAGGACGAGTTTTTCGTAATGAGGACCTTGATGCTCGGCATGAACATACCTTTTACCAGTTTGAAGGCATATATGTTAATAAAGGCGTTCACGCTGGTCACTTGATTGCGACCCTCAAAGCTTTTTTGAGTGAATATTTTCAGCAAGAAATTGAAGTTAAGACCCAGCCTTTTTACTTTCCTTTTACCGAACCAAGCTTTGAGTTTGCACTGAGTTGCCCATTTTGTCAGAAAAAAGGCTGCAATGTCTGTAGTTACAGTGGCTGGATTGAGCTACTAGGTTGTGGCATGATTCACCCCAATGTGCTCAAAATGGCCGATATAGATCCAAATGTGTACACCGGCTTTGCCTGGGGCTGTGGAGTTGATCGTTTAGTGATGATGAAATACGACATCGAAGATATACGGCATTTCGAATCCGGCAAACTGGACTTCTTGAGGCAGTTCAAATGAAATACGACTATATGCTAGCGGGAAAATGGCGCAATCATGACAGTATTCGTACATTGCTCGATGCCCTTCGAAAAGCTGGAAAAAAGGTCTATTGTTTTATAGATAATGCTTACGACAGCGATGGAATTTTGATTGATACCTCAGGCCACGGAGTTGAGGAGTTTATGGCACGGCTTGAAACCATTCACGATTGGCAAGATAACCCGACGTTTCGTAAAATCTACGAAAATGATATGAGTGGCTTAAGAGAGGCCGAGGAGTTTATTATGGTTTTTCCTGCTGGATTGTCCTCTCATATGGAGCTTGGGGTAGCTTTTGGTATGGGCAAGAAGTGTTATGGCATAGGAAAGCCGGACAAATATGAAACTTTGTACTTAATGTTCGATGAGATATTTCCAGATGCGGAATCATTTTTAAAGGCAAAAATTGGGGTTCCAGCATGAAGATTTCTCTGAATTGGACCAAGCAAATTACCGATCTTGATTTATCGGGCATTGGCACGGATAAGCTGGTTGAGAAAATTGGCGCGCAGCTAGGAGCAGTTGATGAAGTTATTGAATGGGGCCCACGATATGAAGGAATTGTAGTTGCAAAAGTAGTTTCGTGTGAGAAGCATCCTAATGCCGACAAACTCTCGTTCTGTTTGGTTGATGATGGCAATGTGACCAAGGACGTCAATCGTAATAGTGAAGGATTGATTGAAGTCGTTTGCGGGGCACCCAATGTGCATGCCGATATGCTGGCAGCTTGGATTCCACCAGGTGCGACCGTTCCAAGCTCACTTGGCAAAGACCCCTTTGTACTAGAAGCCCGTGAAATTCGTGGCAAGGTAAGTAATGGCATGTTAGCAAGTTTGAGTGAACTTGGTATTAGTGAGGACCATAGTGGAATTTTGGAAATTAAGCCCGGTGATATTAGTGATGAATTAGCTAAGCCCGGTACACCTTTTAAGAAGCTCTTCAAGTTAGACGATGTAGTTATTGACGTAGAAAACAAGATGTTTACGCATCGGCCTGATCTGTTTGGTGTTTTGGGCGATGCACGTGAGATAGCTGGCATCCAAGGACTGGCCTTCAAAAGTCCAGATTGGTACTTGAATGAGCCACAATTTCAATCAATTAACGAACTGCCACTGGAAGTTAGTATTGAAGATCATGAATTGACGCCACGCTTTACGGCGGTGGCAATGAAAGATGTCAAGGTTGGAGCAAGCCCCTTGTGGCTACAGGCTGCCTTAATACGTGTGGGGCTTAAACCCATTAACAATGTCGTTGATATAACTAACTTCGTAATGCACCTAACCGCACAGCCACTTCATGCCTATGACTACGATAAAGTTAAAGCTCGCAGTAGTGGCCCGCCAACACTAGTTGCTCGAAAAGCTAAAAAAGAAGAATCTATAGCGCTGCTCAACGGCAAAAGCATTAAAATAAGTGATCCTGCTATTGTTATTACCACCGATAAAGAAGTCGTTGGAATTGGTGGGGTTATGGGCGGAGCAGATACTGAAGTTGATGAAACTACCAAAAATATCATTCTGGAGTGTGCGAACTTCAATATGTACTCCATTCGTAAAACAGCCATGACGTACGGACTATTTACTGACGCAGTAACGCGCTTTACCAAAGGCCAGTCGGTTCTCCAAAACAACCGCGTGATTGCTTTGGCAATGGAATATGTTCAGAAAATGACTGGTGGTAAGCAAGCCAGCGATGTAAAAGATGTACATCAAGATTTGCCTTCACTCAGCACAGTAAATGTTTCCAGCTCGTTTATTAATGAGCGATTAGGACTTAAGCTCTCACCAGAGGAAATGAAAAAGTTGCTTGAGAATGTGGAATTTAGCGTGAGTCAGGAACAAGAAAATCTCAAAGTCATCGCTCCGTTTTGGCGCACTGATATTGAAATCCCAGAAGACATTGTTGAGGAAGTTGGCCGCCTGTATGGCTACGACCATTTGCCACAGGAATTGCCAAAGCGAACCATCACTCCAAGCCAACGAGACCCGTTACTGGATGCCAAAAGTAAGATCCGCGATGTTCTAGCTGATGGTGGTGCGAACGAAGTACTGACCTACAGTTTTGTACATAGCAACTTGCTTGAAAAGACAGGACAGAACAAAGATAACGCTTTTGAACTGAACAATGCCATCAGTCCAGACCTGCAATATTACCGCATGAGTTTACTACCTAGCCTGCTTGATAAAGTCCATCCTAATATCAAAGCCGGCTATGGTGAATTTGCACTATTTGAAATTAACCAGGTTCACAATAAAGACCTTATAGAAGACAAGTTGCCAATAGAGGAGTATCGAGTCGGGTTTGTTTTTGTAGCAGATGAAAAAGATGCCCAGAAATATAACGGAGCAGCCTACTACCAGGCTAAAAAATATCTAGAGAGAATACTTGATGTGTTTGGAGTACAACCAATCTATGAACAAGCTTTAGATGGACCCAAAATGGAAGTCGGCAAAGCAGCCATTGCGCCATTTGATAAAAATAGATCAGCCTATGTGCGTACACAGGATGGCAAACTGCTAGCCGAACTAGGTGAAATTAATGCATCGACGCGCCGAAACTTGAAACTGCCAAGGTATATTGCGGGTTTCGAACTAGATCTTGCGGAAGTATTAAAACAAGCCAAAGGGCAAACCTATACGCCGTTATCACGTTTTCCTAGCGTCGAACAGGATATCTCGCTCAAAGTGCCAAGTAGTGTGACATACCAAGATTTGCAACAAGTTCTCTGGGGCGCACTAGACCAAATTAAGCCGCAAGATACCTTTGCCAGCCTCAGCTCGCTCGATATTTTCCAAAGGGAAGGCGACGAAGATCATAAACAAATGGCTTTTCGGCTGACAATTGCTTCATACGAAAGAACGCTGCAATCCGAGGAAGTAAATAACTTACTCGATAAAGTTGCATCTATCGCAAAAGAAAAACTCACAGCCGAACGCTTGTAGCCTACCTTATAATGTATTGGGTAGGGAGGTGTGCATGGTACGTGAGAGATATCCTGACAAACGAGAACGACGCGAAATGTTTAAGACCGCACAATCAGTGTCAGTACTGCTTCGTGAAACACGCGCGCATACTCGTCCACAAGGTCAACATGCACATAAAGGCATTGAAACCTATACACCCACACAGGCAAAACTTAGAGAAAAACATTTTTTAGAAGTTTTAAGACACCGCGCTCCAGCATTACCACTCGTGGCTCTGGAGTTGGTTGAAGACACGGTTGAGAAACAATACAGAGATAATTTGCAAATCATAGAGGCGCCTACAGTGGGCACGGTAGAAGAAGTGGATCTGGCTGCTGGGGCATTAACTTTTATCGCAACCGGTCTTGATCGTTTTGCCAGAACTAGCTTTGGCGGCAGAGAGCTCTATGCCTCGCCCGATGAAAATCTGCAGGTAGTTCGTGCCAGGTTCATGATATCGCGTATTGCTCTAGAAGATTCAGCCGCATACAGGCGAGCGACGGCTCCGATTATTCAAGATCCAACGCTTTTTGACACTATTGACACGGTTGACCAACGGGAGTAATATTGTTTCGCTTGGTTGAGCACCGTGAGGTTTGACTCCCAAAGCGCACTTTGACAGGTGTAAATAGAGAATTTTAGACATGGACGATCATGCATGTACATTGAGAAAGTGTATAGGCTCGATCGTCTATGTTATAGACAAAATCCTGATGCATGGTGCCCGGACGCTCGCGACGCGAGGTCAGTTCGAGAGTACAAAGGGGCGCAGCCGCCGCGAAAGTTGCGAAGCAGCGTTTCTTAGGTGCATCACGAGAGGAGAGAGTGCGAGTTCGCTCAGGTCAATTGCAACGACCTTCTGGCTTATATAGCAGTCTCCTTCTCGTTCGCTGAGCATACAATTGCTCACAGTTAGGCCCTGTAGGTTTGAAACTCTGTACGAGACGCGCAGTCTCCGCCCCAGCAGATTAGTAAAATCTACAGGGTCCCTTCGCGGGTCCCGTCGCTCCTGGTCACGAGACCTGCCCGCGTGGCTAGTCAGAGCGGCGGGACCTGCGTGTTCGTGCTGATGAGAATCAGCCACTTCCGTGGGGGAGAGGAGAGCGCGATGGTGCGGATGCTGAGGCTCAAGCCCTCCCAGCCGCCTGCCTTGGCATCCCCATCCACTCTTCTCCCCCCACGTCCATCTATTTAAACCTGTCAATTTCTCCACTATTGCATGACACAGTTCGTGCCATGATGGAGAAACCAATTGAGCAGGCAAGCTTAACATGTTAAGCTTATAGTGATATGAAGCATATTTGGAGAATTCTTAAATTTACTAAGGAGCTATGGCCGTACTACGTTAGCATCTCCATTTTCACCATTATTTTAGCTGGCATGAGTCAGCTGCAGCCCTTATTTACCAAGGGCGCGATTGACCAAATTACCAACCATCTAAGCGGTGGCAATGTAAACGTTAAGTTAGTAGCCACATTCGCGGTTCTGATATTTTTGACCGATCTCGGACAAACAATATTTAGCAACATTGGAGGCTATTTAGGCGATATATTGGCTGCCAAACTGCGCCAAAGCTTGAGCTCACGCTATTACGAGCATCTACTCAGCCTGCCTCAGCAATATTTCGACACAGAGCTATCAGGCAAAATTATTAACCGTCTTAGTCGTGGTATCAATCAGATTAGTGATTTTATTCAGATGTTCTCTAACAACTTTATGCAGTTTATTTTTAGTACCGTCTTTTCGCTAATTATTGTAGCTATATATTCCTGGCAAGTGGCGCTTATGCTGTTTTTGTTATACCCAGTTTTTATATGGATGACAGCCAAGAGTAGCGGCAAGTGGCAAGATTACCAGCATGAAATAAATGACAATCTCGACATTGCCAGCGGTCGTTTTACCGAAAGCGTGGGACAAGTAAAAGTAGTAAAAAGCTTTATTCAAGAAATCCGTGAACTGAAATTTTTTGATCGTCATATCAATAAGGCAACTGAAACCACTAAGCCACAGAGTAAATATTGGCATTGGCGCGATGTGCGGCGTCGGGTGGTGCTGAACTTCATTTTTCTAGCGGTCTTTGTGTATATCTTTGTCGAAGCTGCTCGCGGCGTCTACACCATCGGCGAGATGGTCTTGCTTATCCAATATGCCGCGCTTATTCGCTTACCAATCTTTAGCATCAGTTTTTTGGTCGATCGGACGCAGCGAGCCATTGCCGATAGTAAAGATTACTTTGAAGCCCTCGACACCCTACCGGAAATCGCTGACAAACCTGGAGCCGTGCGGCTTGAGGTAAAACAAGGCGAAATTGTCTATCAGAATGTGAGCTTCAGTTACGACCATGAAGAGGTACTCAAGAATCTGAGTTTTCGAATTGAACCCGGCAGTAAAATTGCGCTGGTTGGGGAAAGTGGCGAGGGCAAAACGACTATCACAAACCTCCTCATGCGCTTATACGAACCAAAAGCTGGCACAATTATGATTGACGGCATTGATGTGAATGAAGTTACTCAAACCAGCTTGCGTCAAAATATTGGTGTGGTATTCCAGGACCCAGCCCTCTTTAGTGGCACAATTTTTGAAAACATCTCCTACGCCAATCCAAAAGCTTCCAAACAGGAAGTTGAGGAGGTAGCTAAAGCTGCCAATGCGCATGAGTTTATCAAAGGGTTTGAAAAGGGCTATCAAACTGAGATTGGTGAGCGAGGGCTCAAGCTCAGCGGTGGCCAGAAGCAACGAATTGCTATTGCCCGCGCACTGCTAAAAAACGCTCCCATTCTGGTCTTGGATGAGGCCACCAGCAGCCTTGATAGTAAGAGCGAAGTCATGGTTCAGGAAGCACTGGAGCGGCTCATGAAAGGCCGCACTACCATTATCATTGCGCACCGGTTAAGCACCATCCAACACGTTGACCAAATCATAACGCTTACGGGCGGTAAGGTTGATGAAATAGGTACTCCAGATACATTGTCCAAAACTGGCGGCATTTATGACCAACTACTTAAACTGCAGCGTCGCCACACCGAAGCCAACGACGAAAAGCTTAAAGAATTTGAAATTGCTGCGTAGTATACTGGAATCATGAGAAAAGCTGTTAGAACTATTGTGATTCGGGGCGACAAAATGCTTGCTATGAAACGTAACAAGTTTGGTAGTGAATACTACACATTAGTGGGCGGCAAAATTGACCTCGGCGAAACGCCGGAGCAGGCCATAGTCCGTGAGGTCAAAGAAGAAACACAGCTAGATCTAATTAACCCTAGGCTCGTTTTTATTGAACATGCCGGAGATCCATTTGGCACCCAGTATATTTATTTGGCTGATATAGCAGCCGATGGCGAGCCGCAGCTTGATCCAGGTTCAGTAGAGAAAAGTATCGATGCCATGGGGCAAAACCGTTATGACCCGCAGTGGGTACAACTTTCCGACCTGCCCAAGCTGCCGTTTCGTTCTGAGACATTGAAACAATCACTACTCGAGGCCATTGGTTCGGGTTTCCCGGGCGAACCAAAAACTATTATTCCGACTGAGGATATACGTTATACTAGTGAAGTCAAAAAGGAAGTCAAAAGTTAAGGAGGGCGTATGGCCTGGCACCACCGAGCCGCAGCTGGCATCGGCGCATTGTTATTTCTAGTCACATCGGTTGCATTAACGGTCACAGTTTTGTGGTCGACACATCAGCAAAGCGAACAAAATAAGATTAATACTGGTTTGCAAGAAGCGCTCAAGCAGCAGCAGGCTCAGAAGCAAACACCACAGGAGGGTAAATTGCAAGGTACACAACTTTCCGGTTTTACACCGGTTGCAAAGATCGACTCATTACAAAAAATTGATACGACTCCCGGTACGGGCGACACCGTAAAATCTGGAGATACCGTAACGGTACATTACACGGGAGCTGTAGCTGCCACTGGTGTAATCTTTCAAAGTTCTAAAGACACAGGCCAGCCTGTTTCATTTGGGCTTGACCAAGTTATTAAAGGTTGGACAGAAGGTGTGCCTGGTATGAAAGTCGGTGGCACTCGTCGTTTAATGATTCCAGCTGCCCTAGCCTATGGGGCTAGTCCACCAAGTGGCTCTGGAATTCCCGCAAATGCCGATTTAGTGTTCGATATCGAACTGATTAAGATTGGCAAATAGTTTACGCTTAATAGTGACCCACTAGGGTCAAAATTGGGTAAAAATAGTGTAAAAAACACTATATATAGGGGTATTGACGAACCACCCCACACTATCTATACTGTATCTACAAGCAACAGTTAACATAAAAAACCTCACAAAAAATCATTACATAAGGAGGGTTCGATGCCGAAAAATATCACTATCTTCACGACCAACACTTGCGCTTACTGCGGCATGGTAAAGCGATGGCTTGGTGCCAAGGGCTATAGCTATGAAGAGGTCAATTTGGACGAACACCCCGAACGACAGCAAGAAGCACTTCAGGTTAGTGGACAGCTGGCTGTGCCTGTAACTGTCGTTACTAAGCAAGACGACTCCCAGCAAGTAGTTGTCGGTTTTAACCTAGCTCAGCTCGCACCAGCAGTCAGCTAAGGTTCTTGGTGGCACAGTGCCTTTTCTTCTCAGCACTGTCCTCGCTCCAGATGTGATTGGTATATCACATCTTGGCTGTGGAGGTGCCTCGAAGTAAACGCACTGTGCCACGGAGCATCAAAAACAGATCTGATAAAATAGGGAGACATATGGCTGAGGAAACGAAAACAGACGACAAACTGTGGGATGTGATTATGATTGGGGCCGGACCAGCTAGTTTAAGTGCGGCCATTTATACGACACGTGAAGATCTAAAGACGTTGGTGTTTGAAAAAGGTGCCATTGGTGGCTTGGCGTCCGTTACGGACTGGATTGATAATTATCCTGGCTTTCCGAAGGGCATTGCCGGGCTGGAGCTAGGTGATGCACTGTGGCAACAAGCCGAACGTTTTGGAACTGAGCTGGAGCTAGGGGAAGTTACCGAAATCATAGACGAGGGCAAGCTCAAGCGGCTCAAAACCACTAGCGGCGACTTTGTGGCCAAGGCTGTGCTAATTGGTACGGGCAGTGATTATAAAAAGATCGGGGCGCCGGGAGAGAAAGAATACTATGCTCGTGGTGTACACTACTGTGCCACCTGTGACGGAGCCTTTTACCGCGACCGCCGGTTAGTAACTGTGGGGGGCGGTAATTCGGCTGTTCAGGAATCTTTGTTTCTAACCAAGTTTGCCAGCCACATAGACTTATTAGTGCGCAGTAAACTAACGGCCAGTGATGTTTTGTTACACGAACTCGAAAAGAACGACAAAATTACAGTGCATTTGGGCGTAACCACTGATGAAATTGTCGGTAAAGACAACATGGTTACTGAGGTTATCGGTACTGATAAAGCAACAGGCAAAAAAGTTGAGTTCGAAACAGACGGTGTATTTGTGTTTGTGGGCCTAAGTCCTAATACGGCGTTTCTAAAAAACAGTAAGATTGAGCTAGACGCGATCGGCTTTGTGAAGACTAACCAGCATCTAGAGACGAGCATGTCAGGAGTGTTTGCTGCTGGTGATGTGCGCAGTGGCGCCACCATGCAGATTGCTAGTGCCAGTGGCGAAGGTGCCACAGCTGCAATGATGATTCGTCAGCACCTAGAAGGCCACATGTTGGCACCGGAGCCAGCTATGGCCGCCGTGATGACTAAATAGGGCGGCTTCGCCTTATGGGGGGAGAGTATCTCGCCTCTAGATTGGTAAATAGCCTGGGAAGAAGTCGAGTACCAGATTGTTTTTGTCTACCCCGCCAGCCAACAGATCATTTTCCAGCGTTTCAATCATTGGTTCTGGGCCCGAAACGTATAAGCGTTTGTCTTGAGCGTTTTCAACCAAACTCAAGATTCGCTCAGCCGATAGATGTCCAGATTCTCCAGTCCAGCTAGATGGTGGATCACTGAGGACAATTGTTGGAGTAACCCCGTATGCTTTGAACAGATCTTCGAATAAGACATCTTCCTTAGTGTTGAAGGCTAGAATCACCTCTATCGTGCGCTTCTCTCCAGTGGCTAGCAAATACGAAACAATACTATGAAACGGTGTAATGCCAAGTCCTCCGGCTACAAACACGAGCGGAATAGACGCATCTTTAGGCAAAACAAAATCGCCCATTGCTTCTGCAAAGTCCAGCTGAGTTCTCATGGGTAGTTGCCATAGCGTCTTTTTGAACGTACTAGCGGATTTGCCAGCAAATTTAGTAGTAATACTCAAAAACTCATCAGTTGGGGAAGAAGACAACGTAAACCAGCGCTTTATACCTCGGTCGTCTGGAGTGTTATGAGGTAACTGAAATTCGGTAAACTGGCCGGCGGTGTAGTCCATTCGCCGCTCTGGCTTAAAATAAAACGTTCGCACAGAAGTGTTTTCATCCTTGATGTGGTCAAGTATAACTTTCATGATTTTTTGAGCTGACGTCTACGCTTGCGAGGCAGGAATTTTTGTGGATAATTGGTACAAATCATCACTCTTGGATATAGCAAATGAATAAAACGGGCAACGAATCGGTTATTGACAGTAAAGACCATAATATCCAGGTCATTACGACGGGCCATCCAGTAAGTGAGCGGATTGAGAATCCAAAAATTAAGATCAATACCATCAGCACCGAGCGACTTAGCTAGGTAGATAACTTCAAACGGACTCGATAAACTCCTGATATATCCTGAGATGTCTTTTCGTAATTTTTTGAGTTGCTCAATTTCACCAATGTGTGGTGAGGCAATGCGAACCTGGGAGTGCGGCATTTCGTCGATTATTTTTAGAACATGGTCAACGGCACCCTTGGCTTTGATTTCTACCACGACTGGGATGTCTTTTATAACTTCGAGGACTTCAGCTAACAAAGGAGCAGGGTCACCATTTGCGAGAGGTAACTTTTTGAGTTCTTCGTAAGTGAGTTCGGCAATTTCGTGGTTACCACCCCCAACTTTTTCCAGGTTCGAATCGTGACATACAACCACGTGGTTATCGGCAGTCAGGTGTACATCAAGCTCAATCATGGGCACACCCAAGCGGACAGCTTCTTTGAATGAGGCTAATGTGTTCTCAAGCTTTAGGCTTGGAACGCCCCGATGCCCAATGATTTTCATTTTCATAATAATTCAACGTCTAGTGTACAATAAAACCAACATTGAAAGGAGAAAAACATGCCTGATTTTAACAAAGTTCTGACACCTGGCGATTATCAGAATGGAACCGTTAACACCGTTGTAGAAATTCCCGAAGGGTCGATCCTTAAGATTGAATGGGATCGTGAGCGAGCGGCTTTTATGCTGGATCGTGTGGAGCCCGGTATTTTTGCTAAGCCTGTGAGCTATGGTTTTATTCCCCAGACGCTCGACGAAGATGGCGACGAGCTAGACACATTGATAGTGTGTGACGAAGCTTTGCCAACTGGTATCTGGCTGGAAGCCAAAATTTTAGGGGTTATGAAATTTGAAGATGATGGTGAAGTCGACGACAAAATTGTTGTTCGGGTTGCCGATGATCGTAATGATGGCGATTGGCTCAATACACTTGAAGATTTGGGCGAACGTTGGAAAGAACTGGTTGAGCATCACTTCACGCACTATAAGGACCTCAAGAAGCCTGGCTCAACCAAAGTTACTGGTTGGGGCGACATAGAAGAAGCAAAGAAGATTATTGAAGCATGCATACAGCGGTACAGTAAATAATATTGTATATTTGTTAAATTAATGTTATAATAAATAATAATGAGCCATGAACTTACTTCTATTACAGAAGCAGAATTTGATGAGTTACAGCAAAACCGTGCGCAGATGTTGACTGCTGGCACACAGGCATGTGAATTTCTTTTGAATTTTACAAGTCGTGATGATGATACAGGCGAGCTTCGCATAGTAGGCGGTGTTGATATAAACCCACAGATGGGAAGACAATACTACAGCACGTTTACTATTGTTGAATCATCTGGTTTAGACACAAAAGCAGCTCTCGGAATTTCAGAAGACGAAGTAATAACCCTACGCCAGCTTTTATTCGATAAAGCCACTTGCGATTAAAACTAACATTATTATTTGTTCCCAGATATTTTTGCCTATATAATTCATCTTAAGTAATCATGCTAATGCTTGAAGGGTAGGAAGTATATGAAGACACGGGTGGCAATTAACGGGTTTGGGCGAATTGGACGTAACGCCTTCAAGATAGCTTTTGACCGAAGTGATCTAGAAATTGTAGCTATCAATGATCTGACAGATACGAAAACACTGGCGTACCTGCTAAAACACGACAGCAACTATGGCACGTATGAGCATAAGGTGGATTTTGATGACAAAAACATCATTGTTGATGGCCAAAAAATTCCTGTTCTTGCCGAAAAAGATCCCACACAACTACCTTGGAAAGAGCACAAAGTTGATGTGGTTATTGAGTCTACGGGGCGGTTTACTAAAAAAGAGGACGCCGGTATGCACCTGACGGCCGGTGCAAAAAAGGTGATTATTTCGGCTCCCACTAAGAGTGCAGATATTGATACGCTGGTAATTGGTGCCAATGAAGACAAGCTCGAAGGCGCTGGGGATATTATTAGTAATGCGAGCTGTACGACCAACTCAGTTGCTGCAGTTATGGCAATTATGGATGAAGCATTTGGCGTAGAGAAAGCTATGCTGACTACTATTCACAGTTATACGGCCAGCCAATCTCTGCAAGACGGGCCGGCTAAAGACATGCGTGAAGCGCGAGCTGCAGCCGAAAACATTGTACCTACGAGCACTGGAGCAGCTATTGCGGTGGCTAAAACCTTACCTCAGTTTGTTGATAAATTTGATGGTATTAGTGTGCGGGTACCAAGCCCTGTGGTAAGCCTGAGTGATGTGACCATGGTTCTCAAGAAAGACGCCACAATTGATCAAATTAACGATGTGTTTAAAAAAGCGGTCAAAGAGCCGTATTTCCAGGGCATTCTTGATGTGTCAGAAGAACCATTGGTGAGTAAAGATTATGTGGGGAACAGTCATTCGGGGATAGTTGATCTGCTGCTGACCAATGTTGTAGATGGAAATTTGGCCAAGGTTGTAACGTGGTACGACAATGAGTGGGGCTATAGCAATCGCCTTGTAGAGCTTGTTGCCGACACGGGTAGACTTTTACATAAAGACGAAAAGTAGGCCTATGCAGATCTTTGTAGGCGCTGACCACCAGGGATTCCAACTTAAGAGCAGACTTGTGACACTGCTCAAGCGCCATGGCTATGAAGTAGCTGATGAAGGTGGTGAAAAGCTTGACCCTGCTGACGATTTCCCAGTGTTTGCCCAGAAGGTGGCTGGAGCAGTACTAGGAAGCAACGACAATGATGCTCGGGGCATTCTAGTCTGTGGGAGTGGTCAAGGCATGTGTATGGCAGCTAATCGATTTAAAGGTATACGGGCGTGTTTGGCCTATGACCGCGAATCAGCGCGCTCATCTCGTAACGATGATGACAGCAATGTGCTGTGTTTGCCCGCCAGTGTCCTTAAAACCGAAGAAGCGGGTGATATTGTGCAAACATGGCTTGATACACCATTCGCAGCTGCCCCACGATATGTACGACGCATCAAAGAGTTAGACGAAATGGGCTAGACATGCCAGTAATTTGCCCAACAGTAACTGCCTACGATCCACATCAGTACAGAGAGCAAATGGAACGCATTACACCATTTGCAAAGCGTATACATATTGACTTGATGGACGGTGATTTGGCGCCCACAAAATCACCCTCAGTTGCACAAATTTGGTTACCAGAGGGGATTTCCGCTGATATTCACATTATGTATCGCCGTCCGGCAGAAGTTTTGACGCGCTTAATTGAGCTCCGCCCACGTATGGTCGTGTTCCACGCTGAGGCAGATGGAATGTTTGAGGAAGTTGCCGAAAGACTAAAGACCCACAGTATCAAGGTGGGTGTTGCGCTATTGCCTGACACGGGTGTGGCTTTGCTTGAACCGGCTATACATTTGATTGATCATGTGCTGATTTTTAGTGGGGATTTGGGGCACTTTGGCGGCAAAGCGGATTTATCGTTACTTGGAAAAGTGAGTGAGCTCAAAAGTATCAAACCAGGGCTCGAAATTGGCTGGGATGGAGGGATTAACGAAGACAATGCCCTGACGCTCATTAATAATGATGTGGATGTCCTAAATGTCGGTGGATTTATTCAGCGCGCCTCTGATCCTGCCAGCGCTTATGCTACACTGGAACAAGTAGTAGAAAACAGAAATCATGAAAAAGCTAACGACTGAACAGCTGGAAATCAAGGCTAATGATATTCGCGAGGATATCATTAAAATGCTCGAGCACGCTGGCAGTGGACACTCGGCGGGCCCCCTAGGACTGGCTGACATTTTTGCAGCGCTTTATTTTGACGTTCTTAAGCACGATCCAGCCAAGCCAAATTGGAATCAGCGGGACATCTTACTGCTAAGTAATGGCCATTGTGTGCCAGTTCGCTATGCGGCTATGGCCGAAGCAGGTTACTTTGATAAAAAAGAACTGATGACACTCAGACAATTCGGATCACGTTTGCAAGGCCATCCGGAACGAGAGCGATTGCCGGGGCTTGAAAACACTAGTGGGCCCCTTGGTTCTGGCCTCAGCCAGGCCTGCGGTATGACACTAGCGATGCGCATGAACAAAGACATGCACCGCTGGGTGTATGTGGTCTTGGGTGACGGTGAACAAGATGAAGGCAATGTCTGGGAAGCCGCTATGCTAGCTAGCAAATACAAGCTCAATAACATTATTGCCATTACTGACCGCAATAACATCCAAATTGATGGCCCTACCGAAACCGTGATGCCACTTGAGGATCTCAAGGCCAAGTGGGAGGCCTTTGGCTGGCATGTGATAGAAATTGACGGCAATAACATTGAAGCATTCATTGATGCCTGTGCCATGGGTCGGGCAGTTGTAGAAAAACCAGTTATGATCATGGCTCACACTGTACCCGGCAAAGGTGTAGATTTTATGGAATACGATTTTCACTGGCACGGGTCACCACCTAACCATGAACAGGCAGTTAAAGCCTTGCATGAATTACGTACCCTTCAGGGCAAGATTCGGAGCGAACATGAATAATCCAGAAAAGATGATTTTTTTGTGCCTACTCATTGGACTGGCTTTAACCGTGATTAGCTATTATAAAATTACGGATAAGACCCAAGTGACTGTTCCAAACTGTATAACGTTAGAAAAAGAGGAGCACGGTTTCCCATTGTCGTATTATGAAACTGATAGCAATATTGGAATCTGTACAGTGGCAGTCACTGGTTCATCCTTTAATGGTATTGATCTTGTTCTTGATTTTGTTACTTGGAGCCTACTAGCAGCTGTGGGTGTAGCTAGTACGAATTATGTGAGGCGCAGGAAATGATGTTTCTAATAGATAATATTCAAGCCAAAGATATTGCCAAAGAGCCAATTCGTAAAGGTTTTGGGCGTGGTTTATTGGAAGCCGGCATACGTGACGAAAACGTGGTGGCAGCGTGCGCTGACTTGACCGACTCAACGCAAATGGGCTTGTTTCGAGATGCCTTTCCGGAGCGGTTTGTGGAAATTGGTGTGGCTGAGCAAAACTTGGTTACCGTTGGCTCTGGTCTGGCGGCGATGGGTAAAATTCCATTTGTAAGTAGTTATGCTGCGTTTAGTCCTGGTAGGAACTGGGAACAAATCCGCACTACGATCGCGCTGAATAATCGGCCGGTTAAGATTATTGGTTCTCACGCTGGTGTGTCAGTCGGGCCAGACGGGGCCACGCATCAGATGCTGGAAGATATTGCATTGATGCGCGCTTTGCCAAATATGGTAGTTGTCGCGCCTGGCGACAGCGTGGAAGCAGAAAAAGCGACCCTCGCATTAGCGACAGATAAACGCCCCAACTACATGCGCCTGGCTCGCGAAGAAACACCAGTATTTACCACCGAAAAAACACCGTTTGAACTCGGGAAAGCCTATGTCTTGGAACCGGGTAATGACATTACGATAATTGCGACAGGTACCATGACCTACCAGGCACTCGTAGCTGCCGAAATCTTGTTTAAAGATGGTATTGATGCGGAAGTTGTCCATGCGCCCACCATCAAGCCACTTGATGCGGTCACAATCCTGACCAGTGTTCGGAAGACAGGCAAAGTTATTACAGCTGAAGAAGGTCAGATCAATGGTGGCCTGGGTGGGGCTGTAGCTGAACTGCTAAGTGAAAATCTGCCGACCATTATGAAACGGATTGGTATGAAAGATCGCTTTGGTGAGTCCGGTAAGCCCGAGGAATTACTCGAACATTTTGGTCTGACTGCCAAGCATATCGCCCTTGCTGCCCATGAACTAATGCATCACGACAAGAAATGAGGAATACATGCCCCTGCCGCTAAAAGAAGTCCGCGAAAATTGTCATAAAGCCCGTAAAGCTATTGAACGAGCACGAATTGAACAGTTTGCTCTAGGTGCATTTAATCTGGATAACCAGGAAACATTAAAAGCTGTAGCCCAAGCCGCTCAAGCAAAACACGCACCACTCATGGTTGAAGTCAGTAAAGGCGAAGTAGACGCCATTGGACTGGATAATGTCCGCGATATGGTAGATAACTACAAGGCTGATTATGGAATAGAAATGTATATCAACCTGGATCATTCACCATCTGTCGAAGACGCAATAGCAGGGATTGAAGCGGGGTTTGAGTTTATTCATATAGATGTATCTCAAGCCAATCACGACGCGAGTGAGGAACAAATCATTGAAGCCACTAAAAAAGTAGTAGAAGCTGCCAAGGTAACTGGTGCGCTGGTAGAAAGTGAACCACATTATTTTGGTGGTGGCTCAAACGTGTTTGATAAAGCGTTTGATTATGAAGAGATTAAAAAGACGTTTAGTACGCCAGAGGGTGCGAAGCACTTTGTGGATGCAACGGGCATTGATACATATGCGGCAGCCATTGGTAATCTGCACGGCAGCTACCCAGTACCCAAGCAACTAGATATAGAACTGCTCAAAACAATTCGCGCTGCAATTGACTGTAATATTAGCCTGCATGGTGGCAGTGGAACGCCAGGACACTATTTTGTGGAAGCGGTAAAAGTGGGCGTGACCAAGATTAATATCAACACTGATATGCGCATTGCTTATCGAAAAACTTTGGAACAAGAATTAGCCAATAATCCAACCGAATATGCTGTGGTCAAACTTATGGACAAAGTTATTGAAGCCGTGCAGAAAGTTGTTGAGACCAAAATAGATATGTTTAACTCAGCTGGTAAGGCTAAGCCGTGAAGCTTGCAAATAAACGGTCTCTTGTGACACAATTATTTTAAACATAAGCAAAAAGGGTGGGATGAGCGATCACAGTCAAATAGATGTCCTCAGTGTTGGCGATATCGTGACCGATGCTTTTATTCGGTTAATCGACGAATATGAGCATACCTATGATAACGAGCACGGTAAGTGGCTGGCGCTACCATTTGGAAGCAAAGTACCCTTTGACCATGCTGAAATTATTGAAGGGGTAGGAAATGCGGCGAACGCATCGGTCAGTTTTGCTCGCCTGGGTTTACGAAGCAGCTTGGTCGCAAACGTTGGTGGTGATCAATTCGGCCGAGATATGATTAATTCACTCGAAAAAAATAAAGTTGACACACGTTTTGTTCATATTAATCCGGATAAGCCTAGTCACTATCACTACGTGCTTTGGTTTAAAGAAGAACGAACTATCCTTGTAAACAGCGTTGAGTATAACTACCATTGGCCGCATGCCAGACCCGATGAAATCCCAAAGTGGCTCTATTTTTCGTCAGTTGGTAAGTATGCAACAGAGTATCATGACAAAATCGCTGATTGGCTTGAGAAAAGACCTGAAGTCAAGCTGGCTTTTCAGCCAGGAACATTTCAGATGGGTCTCGGTACCGAAAGACTTATCCGTTTGTATAAACAAACTGAGGTGCTCATTCTCAATCGTCAAGAAGCAGCCTTAGTTAGTAGTGGAAACGAAGATGACCTCCATGATCTGTTTAATAAGCTACATCACCTAGGTCCCAAAATTGTCGTTATTACCGATGGTCCGAAGGGCGCGTACGCTAGTGATGGTGAAAATCGTTTCAAAATGCCGCCCTATCCTGACCCAGCGCCGCCGTTTGAACGGACCGGTGCGGGCGATGCCTTTGCATCGACGTTTGTGGCTGCACTTGCCAAAGGAAACACTATTGAGGGTGCGCTGCAGTGGGCACCGATAAATTCAATGAATGTCGTCCAGCACACAGGCGCGCAAGAAGGACTACTCAGCGAACATCAACTCGGAGAACTTCTTAAGCAGTCACCTGACTGGTATAAGCCAGAACGTCTCTAAATTCATCCGGCGTATCCGAAGAGTTAGCAAAATCTGCGAGCTGCTGCTTGGCATTCCTTTCAATATCGAATCCACTCACAACAGTTAATACGGCAGCTGACATGTGAATACCATGAACAAGCTCGGGAGCAATATCGCCAATTGGAGAAAAATCTGCCACTAGGCCGGTTGTCTGGGCCCGCATTTTATTTCGCCCAAGCGGCCGGGCGCAAGCACCGTTTAAACCTTGGGCAATTAATTGTTCGCGGGTTTTATCGGCCTTATTGTCCCGCACAAGATTGAGCATAAGATAGGAGAAGTAGCGGCTATCCTCGGTTACCATACCGAGTGTGCCATAGAGCATGTATACAACCAGCTTGTCATAATCTCGATCTTTTCTAGCGTATTCTGGACTTGGGATATTAGACTGTCTGCCCAAAAAACCATCAACACCATCTGTGCTGAGAGCAACAGCGAGTTTTCCAGCAGGAAGCCAGCCCCGAAAATTAGGACCTCTTTCTAAAGCTTCTATGCAAACATTTGCCACCATTTTTGGTCTCATGTCGGTCGCTTGATTAGCTAGCTTCCGGAGGTATGGTCGCTCTGCATGTTTCATTATGTGAAATCGTACGGTATTTAGTAGTAATTAGCAATTTCAGTAAAGTACCTTTTTTACTCACCTGACTAGTGTTATGCTTATGGTAAAGGAATACACAAAAATGTCACGCGTTCTATCAGAATTGTTGGAAGCAAAAGAGCCATTTTTTAGCCAGTCGATTCGTGAGCTTGAGGCGGCAAGTAGTCATCCAAATCTGGATATTCGCTTTTCGTCTGAAATAGAACTCAGGGCGCAGCAAAAATTGCGCGAACTAGGACTAGATCCTCATAATACAAACGGCCGGGAACTGTATCAAAGCCTTCAAGATTTAGTAGCGATTCACGATACGTTTTTAGCACGTGCTCTTGGTGTATCTGATACAACTGATGTGAATGCACTCCTGCCAAAGGTCGTACAAATCATTAAAACCCTGCCTGTTTCTCGCAGTTCGTGGGCGTTGAAACATAGCGTTACGAGGCGACTGCTAAAGACCCATGAGCCCAAGAAAACAATGAAAGAGCTGGGCTATCGCTCGATAGATTCAATGCTCAAACGAGAGCCGGTAGTAAATGTTTTGGCCGCTGCTCGCATGTTGGAATCCACGCAATGGCAAAAACGCTTCACCAAGTCGTATGGTGATCTAGAGCCCTCTGATTTTGAAATACGCTCAGTTGAGATTACCTTGCCAACCGGTAAGCATTGGCATGTAATCGGGGAACGGTATGCGCGAGCGAGCCATCACAATGTTATGCAACTACGTGAACTTGGCGCGTTAATAATCCTACCGCTTCCGGGAGTACACCTTCGGGGCGCTGCTATTACCATTTTATCTGTGTTACTTCACAATCTTAATGAACTGAGGTTGTATAGTACATTCTTCAAAATGCAGCAGGTTAAGCCTCATTTTGGCAGTATCATTGCCGAAGTTTTATTGCACGACACCCCAAACTATGCAGAATTAGCTGGCCAGCAACTACATTGGCGTGTTTTACATCGCTATTTGGGACGTGCTTCCGGTCAAAGTTTGGCAACCATATTTGAACCACATGTACAGCTAGAAGATCTAGAATGGCGACAAGCCGAACAAGTGCTATACCGAATTGAACCGGCATTAAAGTTTTGGGAAGGACTAGACTGTGTGGGAGTACTGCGAGACGGTAAGCCCGTTTCGTTCAACCTGCTTGATAATGCTTTAAACTTTTGCAATCAGCTTGATTATGGTCAGCAGAGGGCCAGGCACATGCAAGCAAATTTATGGGATGAGTTATATATTCGCTATCTCGAAGAAGAAACAGTAAGTCAGCAACTAGCTGAGCATTTCGAAGAAAGTTCAAGCCAAGGCCTAACTCTGGCAATAGGGGTTATATCGTGAATTATTCAATTTGTGTCTCTGGGGCAGCTGGCGGAAAAACCGTTGAGACGTCTAAGGCGTTAGCTGAGCAAATTGGTGTGGCGATTGCTAAGAGTGGACACACCATTACAACTGGGGCCACTGTAGGCTTGCCTTATTATGCTGCCAAGGCCGCTAAGCAAGCTGATGGTATGAGTGTCGGTTTTTCGCCGGCTGACTCATTACGTGAACACCTGTACAAGTATCGTCTGCCAATTGGCCCTTATGATTTTATTAACTTTACCGGTATGAATTATGTTGGTCGTGATGTTTACCTTATCCAGTCAAGTGACGCAGTGATTACGGTGGGCGGTCGTATAGGTAGTCTGCACGAGTTTACAACGTCATTTGAAATGGGTAAGCCGTGTGGCATTTTGATCGGAAGCGGTGGCACTGCCGATATTATTCCAGAACTTCTGGATCAGATCAAAGAGCGACCCAAGGGAGAGATCTTTATGGATAATGATCCCGAAAGACTTGTGAAGAAAATGGTTGCTTTTTTGGACAAGGAATTTGGAGATATCAACACCAAAGACATTTCCAACAGCTGGTTCCTTGACGACAAAATGACCACCTCAAACATATCTAAACACTAATTTAGATATACAGTTTCTGTTTAACGTGTGAGGTCTTGTTACAATATAAGGATGGCTAGGTTTAAATTGAAGGCGGAGTATAAACCACTCGGTGATCAACCGGCGGCTATTGCTCAGTTGATTAGTGGTCTCGAAAAGGGAACTAAAGAACAGACACTGTTAGGTGTAACTGGGTCGGGTAAGACGTTTACTATGGCGAATGTTATTCAAAATGTCCAAAAACCTACGCTCGTACTAAGCCACAACAAGACGCTTGCCGCACAACTGTATAGCGAGTTTAAGAGCTTTTTCCCTGACAATGCAGTGCACTACTTTGTTAGCTACTTTGACTACTATCAGCCGGAAGCCTATATCCCGCGATCAGATACTTATATAGAAAAAGATTCACAGATTAATGAAGAGATAGACCGTCTTAGACACGCTGCGACTGATGCACTACTGAGCCGAAGAGACGTAATTATTGTGGCCAGTGTGAGCTGTATTTATGGTATTGGATCAGTCGAAGACTATGATGGTTTAGCAATATCTGTCAAAAAGGGTGAGCGCCGGGTACGCGATAAGTTCCTCAGGCAACTCACGGATATTCAGTATCAGCGAAATGATATAGATTTCCATCGTAGTACGTTTAGGGTACGAGGTGATGTGGTAGATGTTTTTCCAGCTGGCGAAGAGCTGGCATACCGCATGGAGTTTTTTGGCGATGAGATTGATAGAATTACCAAAGTCGACCCACTAACGGGGGAAATATTAACCCACCTCGATTCATTCAAGATCTTTCCTAGCTCACATTACGTAACACCACAAGAAAAACTAAAGGTAGCTCTCGGGCAAATCGAGAAAGAACTGGAAGAGCGCCTCGCTCTTTTCAAAAAGAATGGTCAACTTTTGGAAGCTCAACGCTTGGAGCAACGCACACGCTTTGATCTGGAAATGCTCGAGGAAACTGGCTTTGTGAAGGGTATTGAAAACTATAGCCGCTATCTAACCAACCGTGAACCAGGTGAGCAACCAGCTACCCTCATGGACTATTTTCCCGATGATTTTGTAATGTTTGTTGATGAGTCGCACATGACAATGCCACAAGTGCGTGGTATGTACAATGGCGATCGAGCCCGTAAGGAGGTATTGGTAGAACACGGGTTTCGCTTACCAAGTGCACTAGATAACCGTCCCCTCACATTTACTGAGTTTGAAAAACACGTGAATAAAGCTATTTATGTCAGTGCCACACCTGCCGACTACGAACTAAGTCGAAGCCCTGAGCCAGCGCAACAAGTTATTCGTCCAACTGGGCTGCTCGATCCAAAGATTGAAGTTCGTCCCATTGATGGCCAGATCGATGATCTCATTGCTGAAATAAAAGATACCGTTGCCAAAAATCAACGGGTGCTTGTAACAACGCTCACCAAACGCATGTCCGAAGACCTCACCGAATACTTGCAAGAGCTCAACATGAAGGTCGCGTATTTGCATAGCGATGTTGAAACGCTGGAACGGACAGACATTTTACGTGATCTACGGCTAGGGACATATGATGTCTTGGTAGGGATAAATCTGCTTAGAGAAGGGCTAGATCTACCGGAGGTGAGTCTAGTCGCAATTCTTGACGCCGATAAAGAAGGCTTCTTACGCAGCGAACAAGCTCTAATACAGACAGTAGGGCGTGCAGCTCGCCATCAGGAAGGCCATGTTGTAATGTATGCCGACCGAGTTACAGGTAGTATGCAGCGAGCCATTGATGAGACCAATCGCCGCCGAGGCATTCAAGAAGCGTACAACACAAAACATGGCATCACCGCAACCAGTATTGCAAAAACAATTGAAAAAGGTATGCGACCTGATTTGCCTGAAGAAGCCAAGCGTGCCAAATTGGATCTAAAGAAAATTCCAAAAGATGAGTACGGGCATCTCATTAAAGACCTGAGTGCCCAAATGGAGCTTGCGGCTGCCAATCTACAATTCGAAACAGCCGCCGAGCTACGCGACATCATAGCTGATATCAAGACGAAAATTTAAATATTTCTTCCTAGCCTTGAGCTCATCGCCGATGTTATACTGAAGGAACATATGGCAAAACTGAGTCGCGAGGATGTATTAAAATTGGCAAAATTAGCCAAACTCTCTTTATCAGATGAGGAAGTAGACAGTTTTACCCGGGAAATTAGCGAAATTTTGAATTATGTTGAGCAACTCCAATCTGTCGATATTGATCAGCTAGAACCGACCTATCAGGTAACAGGTCTTACTAACGTAACGCGACCTGATGTTGTGAAGGACTATGGGATAACTGCCGAAGATTTACTAAAAAATCTTCCTGCCCGCGCGGACAATCAAATTAAAGTAAAGCGGGTGCTGCAATGAGCAGCTGGCCAGCAATAGCTGCTATTGCAAGCGATGTGCAATCAGGCAAAACCAAAGCAGCCGATCTGGTGGGCCGTGCCCTAAAAGCCATTGATGATAAGGCAGAATATAAAGCCATTATTGCTATGACAGCTGAGCGGGCAAAGCAGCGGGCCTCAGAAATAGATTCCAGGGTTGCTCAAGGTCAAAGCGCTGGTCGGTTAGCGGGTGTACCATTTATTGCCAAAGATAATTTTTTGGCTTTTGGCGCAGAAACTACTGCCGCCAGCAATATTCTCAAAGGCTTTGATGCACCATACCAAGCCACAGCCATTGAGCGGCTTGAAGCTGAAGGAGCGATCTGTGTGGCCAAGGCAAACCTTGATGCATTTGCGCATGGTTCAAGTACCGAAAATAGTGATTTCTTTACCACACACAATCCAGTTGATATGGAACGGGTACCGGGTGGTTCGTCAGGTGGATCAGCCACTGCAGTCATGCTCGATATGGCTCCATTTGCGCTAGGGACAGACACAGGCGGATCAATACGTTTACCCGCAGCCTTTACCGGTGCAGTTGGTTATAAACCCACGTATGGGCTCGTGTCGCGGAGCGGGGTGATTGCCATGGCCAGTAGTACTGATGTGATCGGTCCAATCACTAAGACTGTTGAAGATACGGCTCTAGTACTTGATGTTATGGCTGGTAAAGACGATCTAGACAGTACCACAATTGAGCGCGATAAAAATGCTTACACCGAACTTACGTCCCAACTAAAGGGTAAAAAAATTGGCCTGATTCGAGAGTACATGGATGAGGGTCTGCAGGCAGGCGTAAAACATCAAATTGAAGCAGTGATTGAAAAACTACAGAAGGCTGGAGTTGAGATTGTGGAAGTCAGCTTGCCATCTTTGCCATTGGCATTGGCGGTATATTACATAGTTTGCCCAGCTGAAGTAAGTAGTAATTTGAGCCGCTACGACGGGCAGCGTTATGGCTATAGTTATGGTCAAGCCAAAGATCTAGAAGAAAGTTATGAGCAATCGCGTTCGCGAGGCTTTGGCAGCGAGGCCAAGCGACGAATTATGATCGGCACGTACGTACTTTCTAGTGGATATTATGATGCTTACTATAAAAGGGCGCAGATTGTACGCACTAAACTAGCCAATGAATTCAAGCAGGCCTTTACAGAAGTCGATTTCTTACTTGGACCAACCGCACCTACTGTAGCTTTCAAAATTGGTGAGCATGCTCATGATCCTTTGCAGATGTACTTGACTGATATTATGACAGTAGCCGTTAATTTAGTGGGAGCTCCTGCCATTAGTATTCCAGCTGGTTTAAGCCATGGTTTACCAGTGGGGTTGCAGCTAATTGCCCCCCCTCGCGAAGATCGTTCATTACTTGCGGTAGCAAAACAAACGGAGGAAATACTGGCATGAATACAAAACAGGCAATTTATATCGGTGTGGCAGTATTTGTTGTTCTAATAGTCTTGATTTTAGTCATGCGAGCACGACGACGTAAGATCAAGCCAGCCAAATTTAAAGAGCAGTGGCAAGATCTCCAAAAATTTTTGGCTAGCAAAGAAACCTGGCCACTAGCCATTATTACAGCCGACAAATTACTCGATGAAGCACTCAAGAAAAAACACGTGAAGGGCAAAAGTATGGGCGAACGAATGGTTTCGGCCCAAAAATTGTTTACCGACAATGATGGCGTGTGGTATGCCCACAACTTGGCAAAAAAACTACTGGATGAGACCGCTATACGTCTGAAGCAAACCGATGTTAAGAGATCGTTAATGGGTACGAGACAAGCCCTACGCGACCTTGGAGCCCTTCGTGACCAAGAACAATGATTACTTGCCAACAATCGGCATTGAATGCCATGTTCAGCTTAGCACTCATACCAAGCTCTTTGCAGCTGTAGGTAATGATGCCCGTGAGGCTAAACCCAACACGCTGATTTCTCACATTTGTTTAGGTATGCCGGGTGCCTTGCCAGTTCTAAATGAAAAAGCAGTGGAGTATGCCTCTCGCATGGCTTTTGCTTTTAACACTCGGCCTCAGCACTACAGCATATTTGAAAGAAAACACTATTTTTACCCTGACTTACCTAAGGGCTATCAAATTACCCAGTTGAGTCAGCCAATAGTTGTTGGTGGTACGGTTGAGATTGAAGTAGGTGGTGAAAAGCGCTCGGTGCGTCTTGATCGAGTTCAAATGGAAGAAGATGCTGGTAAAAATACTCACCCCACTGGCAAAGAATATAGTCTCGTTGACCTCAATCGTGCTGGCACGCCACTACTGGAGATTGTGTCTGAGCCAGATATGCATACTGCCGAAGAAGCAAAAGCTTATGTACGAGAGCTCTATCTGCTGGCTAAATTTGCCGGTATATCTGATGCCGATCTTTATCATGGCAATATGCGTTTTGATGTAAATGTATCGGTGAGTAAGGACCCAGCAAAATTAGGAACACGAAGTGAAACCAAAAATCTGAACTCATTTAAGAGTGTAGAAAAAGCAGTGGAGTATGAGGTTAAACGACAAACCGAATTGTTAGAAAAAGGTCAGGCTATAGTCCAAGAAACTCGTGGATGGGATGACGCTAAACAAAAAACAATTAGTCAAAGAGGTAAGGAAGAAGCACACGACTACCGTTACATGCCTGAGCCAGATGTTCCACCCATAGTTTTAAGCAAAGAATATATTGATCGGATTCAAGCTGAAATGCCGGTATTGCCACCAGAATGGCGCCAGCGACTCGCTTCGCTTGGCCTGGATGCATCCTACATAGATACATTGCTGGAGGCCGAAGTCGATGATGAGCAAACGAGCTATCTTGGTTTGATAGAACAAAATCTTCACGATAAAGACTTCGGAAAGTCACTGTCGAACTGGTTTGTAAATATTGAAATACCTCTTAGGCGTGATGCAAAAGTAAGCCACGAGCTAAAAGATGCCTCTCGGATTCAGATGTATGAGGCACTATACCAACTTATTAAAGTTGGGAGTCTAAGTGCCACTAATGCCAAAGCACTTCTAATAAATTTGCTTGAAGCCGGGGTGGTGCCCGAAAACTTGGAGAAATACGCTGAAGAACAGGGACTGATTCAAGTTTCGAACGAAGAAGAAATCATCAAAATCGTTAAGCAAGTAATTAAAGAAAACCCACAAGCTGCCGAAGACGTAAAAAATGGTGAAATAAAAGCTATTGGCTTTTTGGTTGGCCAGGTGATGCGCAATTCAGAAGGCAAAGCCAACCCGGCCTTAGCGCAAGAACTAATCAAGAAACATTTAGCATAAGCGGTGCTACAATAACACCATGAACCCAAAACCGGTTAGAAAAGCCATTATTGCCGCAGCCGGTTATGGTACTCGCTTTTTGCCCCAAACCAAGGCTATGCCCAAAGAGATGCTGCCGATCATTGATAAGCCGGTAATTCAGCTTGTGGTTGAAGAAGTTGTCGGGGCAGGTGTAACTGATGTAATTATTGTCACTGGGCCTACCAAAAGAGCTATCGAAGATCATTTTGACCGCGCACTTGAACTCGAGGAAGAACTGCGCGAAAAAGGCAAACATGCCGTAGCCGATACGCTGCAGCAAATTGCAGAGCAGGCTAATTTTATTTACCTTCGGCAAAAAGGGCTACCCAAAGGCAATGCTCGGCCAGTACTTAACGCTGCTCACCTTATTGGTGATGAACCATTTTTTGTTTTTTTTGGGGATGACTTCTTTACCGGCGAAATTCCACGTGCCCAGCAACTCCTGGACACCTATAATCAAACCGGTAGTTCAGTCATATCGCTGATAGAAATAGACAAAAAAGATGCTGATAAATACGGCGTTGTGGGAGTAAAAGAAAAGTTAGATGACAAAGTAGTAAAAATTTCTCAAATTGTAGAAAAACCGGGTGCCGAAGCGGCTCCGAGTAGTTTCGCTTCGATAGGTGGTTATCTTTTGACTCCTGACATTTTGCCGCTAATTGCCCAAGAACAAATCGGTTCCAATGGTGAGTTGAACCTGTCAGAAACAATCGGTCGTTTGGCTGAGCAAACAGATGTCTATGGCCGCTTTATTGAGGGAGAATACCATGATACCGGTAACCCTGAACTGTACTTACAAGCCGTTATAGACGTGGCGCTTAAAGATGAAAAGCTTGGCCCAGAACTCAAAGAATATCTCAAAAGCAAGCTTGAGCAATAGAAGAATCTTATATATTTCTTCGAGGCGTCTCCGCAGCGCAAGCGAGGACCTAGCCGAGGAGGAATATATAATGTTCTCTCCTCATGAGTCTCTTGCGGTTTTGTAGTATACTGAGGATGTAAGGGGAGTGTGTATGACAACTAGCTATGACGTACTTGTCGTTATTTTATCAATAACTTTAGCGATCTTTTTAATACTTGGAATAGTAGTACTCACATATGTACTCAAGATTGTTAAAAGCGTAAAGCGAGTTGTAGAAAAGGCTGAGCAGGTTGCTGATAACGTTGAAGCAATGTCGGCAGTTCTTGAACGTACGGCCACCGGTCCGGGATCAGTTCTCAAAACGGTTGCAGGGATTATTAACAATGCTATGCGACATAAATCGCACAAGGAGGAGGACAGCGATGGATAAGGGTGCAAAACGCTTTGCAATTGGCGCGGCTGTAGCTGCAGGCATAGGCTATGTAGCTGGTGTACTAACAGCTCCTAAAAGTGGAAAAGATACGCGAAAGGATATCCAAAATGCTGTTTCTAAAGCCAGAGCTGAGGCCGAAAAACAGCTTAAAAACCTCAACAGTGAGCTTACTGATTTGCTCGCACAAGCCAAAACTCAAGGAGCTAAACTAACAGGCGCAGCCAAAACTCAGCTTGCCAGTGCTGTAACAACTGCTCAGAAAGCTAAAGATAAGGTACGTAATTTGTTATCTGCAGTTCATGAAGGTGATGCCGAAGATGACGATTTACAAAAGGCTATAAAAGAAGCAACTAGTGCGGTAGAACATCTTAAGACATACCTCAAAAAAGATGAGCCCGACCAAAAAGAAAGCTAACAAGCAAAAGGACTACGAGCAAATTGGTCGTATGGTCGCTAATATCTATGAGTCTGGTTACCTTGACAAGGCCCAGACGTATAAGATGAGCTTTATCAAGGGTTTACTCGGCGGACTCGGAGGTGTGATTGGCGCCACAATTATCGTTGCGCTACTACTCTGGGCCATGTCGCTCTTTAAGGAAGTGCCCCTGATTGGGCCAGTAGTTGATAACGTACGACACACTATACAAACCAAAGACCATTAATTGTTGTAATAATCGTACAAAACTATAACGTAGAACCGATTTTTACTACAATAGATAGACAACGAGGGCCAGCCCATGCCAGAGAAAAAAACACTTGTACCAAGTGATTATGTGCATCTGCATAATCACACACAATATAGCTTGCTCGACGGACTAACAAAAATTCCGCCCCTGATAGATAGTGTCAAGAAAATGGGCATGGAGTCAGTAGCCATTACCGACCATGGCACACTATCAGGTGCCATTGAATTTTATAAAACGGCAGAAAGCGAAGGAGTGAAGCCTATTATTGGTATGGAAACCTATGTTGCACCAAGAGGCTATACCGATAGAGATCCAACCAAAGACAAAACTCCATTTCACCTGACTCTGCTGGCTATGAATAACACTGGGTATCAGAACCTCATGCGTTTGAGCACTATCGCGAATCTCGAGGGATTTTATTATCGACCAAGAGTCGACCATGAACTGCTCGAAAAATATAATGAAGGCATTATTGTTCTTTCGGGTTGTATTGGAGGAGAGATTGGTGATGCTTTGCGGCAAGACCAATATGAACTAGCAATAAAAATCGCCTCTTGGTATAAAAAAATATTCGGTGATCGATATTATTTGGAGATACAAGATCATGGCCATCCTAAACACCCTTTACCATGGCAAGAGCAGGTAGCTGTAAACGAACAGATTTTTAGTTTAGGACATGAACTTAATATTCCTTGCGTAGTAACTTGTGACGCTCATTATCTGAAACATGAAGACCAAGAGGCACACGAGATTTTATTATGTGTGCAAACAGGGTCTTTCCTTACCGATGAAAAACGTATGAGTCTGAAGGATTTCGAGTTGCATGTGACTGATCCAAAAGAAATTATAAAACGTTGGGGGAAAGATAAACCTGAAGTAATCAAAAATACTCGTGCTATTGCTGATCGATGTAAGGTTGAGATTGGGCTCGGAAATATTTTAAAGTCGAGTTTTCCAGTTCCAACAAAAGAAACGGAGAAAAACTATCTTGAGCGTCTTGTATATCAAGGGCTTGCATATAGATATGCAGATGTAGGCGAAGCAAAGAGCGTCTCCTTAACTGTTGCTGCAGCAAAAAAACTACTATCAAAAGAAGTTCTGGGACGAGCAGAGTATGAATTGGATGTTATAGAGCGAATGGGTTTCGGAGGCTACTTTTTGATTGTTCACGACTTTATAAAATGGGGCAAGGACCGTGGGGTTATTTTTGGGCCAGGGCGCGGAAGTGGTGCTGCTTCGATAGTTGCATACGGACTTAAAATTACAGAAATAGAACCCCTCACCTATGGCCTACTCTTTGAAAGGTTTTTAAACCCAGATCGTATATCGATGCCTGATTTTGACATTGATATCCAAGACTCACGCCGGGATGAAGTTATTCAATATTGTGTTGATAAATATGGCAAAGAAAGAGTTGCTAATATCGTGACCTTTGGTCGTATGGCCGCCCGAAATGCTGTCCGTGATGTTGCTAGAGTTCTGCAGGTGCCCTATGCTGATGCTGATCGCTTGGCCAAGATGATCCCCCCACCTGTTCAAGGTAGACATATACCCCTTGAGAAATCCATCAAAGAAAATTCTGAACTAAAACACGAATATCGTAATAACGACACAGCTAAACGTGTGTTTGATCTAGCGACGCAATTGGAAGGAACTATTCGGTCGCACGGGGTACATGCTGCTGGTGTAGTCATCGCACCGGACGACATAGTTAAGTTTACACCGCTCGAAATGGCTCAAAAAGGTGTGATTGCTACGCAATACTCGATGGGACCAATTGAAGATCTCGGACTACTTAAAATTGACTTCTTGGGATTATCCAACCTAACAGTTATTAAAAATGCATTGAGAATCGTAAAAAAAGTTTACGATAAGGATATTGATATAGATAGTGTCCCTCTTGATGATAAGCAAACTTTTGAGCTCTTACAGCGTGGCGATACAACTGGTGTTTTCCAACTCGAATCGTCTGGCATGAAACGATACTTAAAGGAGCTTATGCCAACACAGTTCGATGACATAATTGCCATGGTGTCACTTTATCGTCCTGGTCCTATCCAAGAGATCCCACGTTTTATTGAAGGCAAGCATAATGCAGCATCGATCAGCTATTTACACGATTCACTGGAGCCGATTTTACAAGAAACCTATGGGGTAATGGTCTACCAGGAGCAAATTATTAAACTTCTTCAACTGGTCGCTGGATATTCGCCTGGCGAAGCTGATCTCGTTAGAAAAGCTATTGGTAAGAAAAAGCGTGAAATTATGAGAGCTGAAGAACCAAAGTTCATAAATGGCTGTATTCGTCAGGGCCTAACTGAAAAGCAAGCTAACCAACTTTGGGACCAAATCCAGCCGTTTGCTGACTACTCGTTTAATAAAGCGCACGCTACTTGTTATGCTCAGATTGCTTACCAGACAGCCTATCTAAAAGCGCACTATCCCGAAGCCTTTATGGCGGCGCTTATGACGAGTGATTTTGACAATATTGATCGTTTGGCAATTGAAATTAACGAGTGTAAGCACATGGGCATAGAAGTCTTGCCACCAGATGTTAATGAGTCATTTGTAGAGTTTGCGGTTGTGCCAGGGAACCACCAAATTCGTTTTGGACTTGCAGCAATTAAAAACGTTGGTACCGGGGCGGTCGAGGAAATCCTGCGAGCTCGAGAAGAAGGACAGTTTGCTAGCCTCGAAGATTTTCTCACGAAAGTGAATATTCGAGTCGTTAATCGAAAAGCAATCGAAAGTCTTATAAAATCTGGTGCATTTGATCAGTTTGTAGACCGCAGTCAGCTTCTGCATAATATTGATGTCGTAATGGCATATGCCCAGCGTATTCAAAAAGAGCGTAATGATGGTCAAACGGACTTGTTTGGCAATTCGCTCGATGATTCTCAGGCATTGGCACCTCGATTGGTTCTAGATACCGATGTAGTTGCATACACATTACGAGAACAGCTACAGTGGGAGCGTGATCTTCTTGGTATTTACTTATCACAGCACCCTTTACAGACTTACGAGACGTATCTCAAACATAAAACAACCAGTATAGATGCAATCACGACAAAACTGGCTGGTCGAACTGTGACAGTTGGTGGGGCTATTAGTGAAGTACGAGAGATAACGACCAAAAATGGTCAAAAAATGGCTTTCGTGAAGCTAGCTGACATGAATTCGGAGATTGAACTGCTGCTGTTTCCAAAATCTTATGATTCAACAAGTGGTATATGGGAGCGTGACCGGATTGTTCTGGTGAAAGGACAAGTCTCAACTCGTGGTCGAGACGGTACTGATGGTAATGAACCAAAAATAATGGTAGCTGAGGCCAAGGAAGTTACTCCTGATGAAATCGGCAATGTGCAAAATGAAGAAAACGCATTGCCCGCAAGCGTTACCTCACAAACAATATTTGCGAGTTTGCCAAACGCAACAGAATTAAACCAACGACTGTATATTCGCTTGCAAAGCAGCGAAGATCAAAATATATTAATGTCGCTTAAACAGACCATTGATCAGCACCAGGGTGATACTGAAGTTGTATTGGTGCTTGGTTCAAATGAACAGAAACAGGCGATTAAATTGCCGCTTGGCATTAACAGGAGCGATGAAGTGCTATCTCAACTTGAGACATTAGTCGGGAAAACAAACGTTAAGTTGCACTAACGAATAACTCCAGCAGACTGCGAGACAACCAAACACAGACCCACGAGGCTCACAATAGTAAGATCGAATACCATATGGTGCAACACATAGCGTTCACTGTGTACGATCCAACGGCGGATACCAATTGCATGACGGATTGCAAATACACTGACACCCACAAGTGCAACTATTGATGCAAATGATGACATCCAGGGCAGTTCACCTCGGCTGAGCACACCAAATCTCGAAACATTTTTTGCCGCCGGCTCATTTTGTTTGGTTGGTGTATTTTCCGTTGTAACTGGTTGAGTAGCTGCGGGTTTTTCTTCACTGGCTGTGGGTGTAGATTCTGCGACTGGGGTAGGAGCAGGTGCAGCGACTGGTGCAGTTTGTTCTGCTGCTTTGGTCTGAGGTTGTGAAACCGGGGTGCTTGGTGCTGCTACTGGGGCAGGAGCTGCTGCAACCGGAGCGGCATATTCAGCTACCACAACCGTTTGGGGACCACTGTTATTAAAGTCAGGACTGTTGGCAAAGCCAAAACCTACGTCCTTGAAAGCACTGTCAAGTAAGTTTGCTTTATGCGCCGGACTATTCATCCAACCGATTATCGTATCATCACTCGTAGCAAAACCGTAAGCTAAGTTTTCTCCCGCTTTAGTGTAGCTATAGCCGGCATTTGAAATAAAAACCCAAGGTGGATTACCTTCAGGGGTATTATGTGACCAATAATTTCGGGTGACCATGTCGTTGGCTTTTGTTTGAGCGGCAGAATTAAGCTTGCTGTTTAAGTTGAGAGAAGCCACACCGTTGGCATTTCGTTGTTGATTGGTGGCTGACAATAATCCAGAAATACTCATTTCAGTTGAGTAGGCCAAAACACCACGGCGAGCATGTGGCTGCCACGAGGCGCTGAACACCAATCCAATCAAGACCACCATAACAAATGGCAAATAAGGCCAATATATTTTGACGAAGTCTTTGGTGTGTTTTTGGTGTTTGCCGTGTCGTTTTTGTGTGTGTCTGGACGGCTGGTTTCGCGCGACCATAATGGTTATACTTTACATGTTTTTAGCGGAACTGGCAATAACTTAGGAAAATAGCTGCTGCCACAGCAACATTGAATGATTCTTTATAGCCAGACATTGGAATTTCGACAATTTGATCGCAGAAGTCTAACACTTCGCTTTCAATTCCTTCGACTTCGCGACCAATGATTATTGCCAACTTTTCTGGTGACACGAACTTTGTCATGGGCAAAGACGTGGGTGCTTGCTCAAGTGCAACAACTTTATGCTTATCCATGCGAAGCTTTGTAATGACATCTTTGATACTGGCGTCGTGATGCCAGGAAACCGTAGTTTCTGCCCCAAGTGCAGTTTTATGAATTTGGGCATCAATTTTTCGAGATATATGTGGCAAACGCGTGTCATTTTGATCATGCGGATATGGAGTGTAACCTGTCAAAAACACCTCGTTTACACCAAGTCCATCAGCCGTGCGTAGCAAAGAGCCCACATTGTGGGCACTCCGTATGTTATGAACAATTAAAACCATCGATTTCATGCTTTCTCAGTTTATCACCTTAGTGTTTTATACATTCCTCCTCCGCTAGGTCCTCGCTATCGCTGCGGAGACGCCTCAGACGAACGTTTAAAACCCTAAACACATAAAACCTTACTAGCCTAAATTGCTTATGATTCTATATACTAGAGTTATGAGTCAAGATGCTCGGTTGGACGAGGAGCAAGCTACTGCCAGACGTGCCCGTATTCTGAACATGAACTACGTCGATACGTCGCAAATGGCATCAAAACCTTTGTATAAGGAAGTGATGTCATTTGAAGAAATGACACGACTAAGAGTTGTACCCTTGCAGGCAGATGACCATAACATCAATTTTGGAATTACAACCACTACATCTCAACAGACGATGACTAACATTCGCCAGCAGTATCAAGACCAGCGAATTAGCTATAATCTTATTTCAGACGCAGGTTTTCGCGAGTATATGCGCTTGTATAATCCACCGCGCCAAGTGGTGTATCAAGATATTGAACTCACAACAGCCGGCACACAAGAATTAATTGAGCAAGTTTCTACTACTTTGGCACAAGTACGTGCTGACGATATGCTGGCGTACTTGGTTCAGCAAGCTCACAAACTGGCTGCATCGGATATTCATCTAGAAAACCAAAAGGATATGATTAGAATTCGTTTTCGAATTGATGGTGTGTTGCATGCGGTGGCTCATTTAGCTCCTGACAAGTACCGGATTCTTATTTCAGCTATCGCCAGTGCTGCCAACGTCTCAACTGCTGCTAATGATGCTCAGCAAGGTCACATTGCCCAGCATGTGCGTATGGCCGACAATGAAGAAGTAGACATAAACCTACGTGTAGAAACTGTACCTGCCATCAACGGCATAGACGTCGTAATGCGTTTATTTAATATGCGACAAGATATGTATACACTTGATCGACTTGGACTATCTGCTAAGGAACGCGCGATTGTGGATGATATTATCAAAAAACCGACCGGGCTTGTTTTGGCGGTAGGGCCAACTGGATCGGGTAAGACCACGACATTGTATTCCATTCTGAACTCTTTAAATAGTGAAGAGCGCAAAATCATTACTATTGAAGATCCAGTGGAATACCAGTTTGAAGGCATCACCCAAATATCAGTCACAAGCCAAAATAGCCAAGAAACCAATTTTGCCGAGAAATTACGTGCGGTTCTGCGACTTGATCCAGATATTGTGATGGTTGGAGAGATCCGTGATGGAGACACGGCCAAGACCTCATTGCAGGCTGCATTAACAGGGCATTTAGTGTTATCAACATTTCACGCCGGGTCGGCAGCAGCTGCGCTGGCTCGCTTGATTGACGTTATTAGTGAAAACCCACTATTTCTGTCTGCCATTCGGCTCATTATGGCCCAGCGTTTAGTTAGACGGTTAGAGGATACGACCAAACAAGTTTATCAACCCGATGAAGCAACCCGAGCAACGCTAAGGACCATTATTGATTCATTACCACCTGGCGTCGATAAGCCAGATATTAATACGATTCAGTTGTATAAGCCTGGCAAGTCAGCCGAGAATCCTTATGGCTACAAGGGACAGGTAGCCCTTCGTGAACAATTCTTAATGACCGATAACATCCGACATTTATTACAAACAGATATACGGCTTTCGGCCCAAGATATTGAGAAAGCTGCTGTGCAGGGTGGTATGACGACAATGCTTCAAGATGGCATTCTCAAGGCCATCGCTGGTGAAACAACACTCGAAGAAATTTTCCGCGTCTTAGGCTAAGTAATAACTTTAGCAATAGAGGGGACAAGGCGAGGGTCTAGGACACTGGGGATAATCTCATCAGCCGTTGGGTTCTCTACCAATCCTGCAATAACCTCTGCGGCTGCGACTTTGTGTTGATCGGTAATTTTATGAACGCGGTTATCTAGAGCTCCGCGGAATATGCCGGGGAAGGCGAGGGCATTGTTGACCTGATTAGGAAAATCACTACGGCCAGTGGCAATCACGGCTACTCCAGCTTTTTTTGCTTCACTGGGCATTATTTCTGGTACAGGATTTGCCATGGCAAATATTACTGGATCCTTGGCCATGGTCTTGATCATTTCAGGTGTAAGTAAGCCGGGTTGTGAAACACCAATGAATATATCGGCACCCTGAATAACGTCTTCGAGTGAGCCATCAATACTAGATAAATTCGTATATTCGAGCAATTTTTTCTTTTCGTCATTAATGTCTTTACGATTTGGGCTCACAATTCCTTTACTATCTACGACAAACATTCTTGGCTTAGCGTAGAGATGTAGCAGTTTAATGACTGCAGTGCCGGCAGCTCCGGCCCCAACAACGACAATCTTGGCGTCCTCAAGCTTTTTGCCAACTACCTTCATGGCATTGATAAGCCCAGCCAAAACTACCACAGCTGTACCGTGTTGATCATCGTGCATCACTGGAATATCAAGCACGGCTTTAATTCTTTCTTCAACCGCAAAGCATAATGGTGCGGCAAAATCCTCTAAGTTTATACCACCGAAGCTCGGTGCAATCGCGGTAACGGCAGCTACAATTTCATCAGCAGTATGTACATCAAGCACAATCGGTACAGCATCAATATTTGCGAAGTGTTTGAACAGCATAGCTTTACCCTCCATGACAGGCAAAGCCCCATATGGACCAATATTACCGAGTCCTAGTACCGCCGAACCGTCGCTAATCACAGCCACGCTGTTATTGAGCCAGGTATAGTCGCGGGCTTCATCGGGATGCTCTGCAACGTAACTTGAAACCGCAGCCACTCCCGGTGTGTAGTAGGTGCTCAACTTGTCTTTGGTATCAAGCTTATCTTTAAGCTTTACCTCCAATTTACCCTTTAACTCTTTGTGCTTTTTCAGAGCCTCTTCACCATAGTTCATGACTTTATTGTACGTTATTTCCTGGCATCAGACAGTTTTATTCATACAACAGGGGGTGAACACTTGTTTTGAGGCCAAAAATAGTGTAGAATCATTTGGTTATGCCATCTGTTATAGAGCAAATTGAGGCGAAGTATCAAAAGAAGCAAGTCGTTGATGTGCGGCCTGGTGATACTGTTCGCGTGCACCAAAAGATTCGTGAAGGCAACAAAGAGCGCGTTCAGATTTTTGAAGGTTTAGTTATTCGCGTTAGCCGCAAAAATAGCCATACTTCATCCATTACCGTTCGTCGCATTGCTAGCGGCGTGGGCGTAGAAAAGATGTACATGTTGCACTCGCCACTCGTTTTGAAAGTTGAAGTTACCAAGCGTAGTAAAGTCCGCCGCAATTACCTAACCTACATGCGCCAGCGCACCGGTAAATCTGCTCGACTTACGGGTGTTGATTTTGATAAAGAAGCTGTTAACACTGTTCACGATGCTGAAGCTGAAGCTGAGGAAGAGAAGCTAAAAGAAGAAGTAGCTAAGCAAGCTGAAGCTGACGCTGAAAAGAAGGCTGAAGAAGACGCTAAACTTGAAGCTAAGGCCGAAGCAGCAATTGCTGCACACGAAGAAACTCCTGAAGAAAAACCTGCTGAATAGTTAATCTGTTATTATTGTAATCATGAAAGTCGTCATTGGCATTGACGAAGTGGGACGAGGTTCTTGGGCCGGACCCTTATTAGTGGTGGCGGCTTATGCTCAAAAAACTCTGCCAACAGGCCTGGATGACTCAAAAGTTTTATCTGCCACAAAGCGACAGAGCCTACTACCAGAAATTGAGGCAACCTGTGTTGTTGGTGAAGGCTGGGTGCAATCGGAAGAAATTGACGAATTAGGACTCACTAAAGCTATGCAACTTGGTGTCGCGCGGGCTCTGCTTGGACTTGGTGCAGAGAGTAACGCAGAAATTATCATGGATGGGCATATCAACTATTGTCCGGAAGAGTTCACTAATGTTTTGCCCATAGTCAATGCCGACAAAACCCATCCAATAGTGAGTGCCGCTAGTATCTATGCCAAAGTAAAACGTGACGAACACATGAAGCGTCTGGCTCTTATCTACCCAGAATATGCCTTTGATAAACATGTTGGTTATGGCACAGAACTCCACAGGATAATGCTCAAAAATTATGGGCCCAGCCGAATCCACCGTCGTTCCTATAAACCGGTGCAAGCCTATTTGGTATGACGAACTTTGCAAACGGACGTGAAGCGGAAGCAGCAGCCGCACGTTATTTGGAGGAACATGGCTATAAAGTGGTAGAGCAGAATTGGCGCACCCGCTGGTGTGAAATTGATATTGTGGCGCAAAAAGCCAACACGGTTTACTTAGTTGAAGTTAAGTACCGACGTACAACGTTTCAGGGAACAGGATTAGATTACATTACACCCACGAAGTTACGACAGATGAGCTTTGCTGCAGAATTTTGGGTGCAATCTCACCGCTGGCCTGGTGATTATGGTTTGGCTGCCATTGAAGTGAGCGGCCCAAACTACGAAGTTACAAATTTTTTGCCTGAGCTTTCGTGAACTCAGCTAGCCACTGTTTAATAGCTTCTTCATCACGTATGCGCCAGGCCACGCGGGCCTCAATATCAGCCAGACCAATCCGGATGTTGCGCTCCAAAGTTTTATCTTTGAGTAAGGGCTTGAATAATGCCTGATATTTTTCTTGCCATTCGGGAGTGCTGACAATACTGGCCGCATAGGTAGGAAGATAGTCAAAAGATTTGCTGTCTTGCAACGTCTTGGCGAGCCATTTCCATTCCGTTACCATGAATTCCCACATGACACTTCGAACATGATGGTTGCGTAAGAACAGAGCTAACCAACGCATAAGATCTTGAGGCCGAACAAAGCCTTTGGGTCCGAGCGCCTCATGAATGACTCGTTGAGCTACTTTAGGATTTTTGGTACTGGCCAGAGCACCGGTAATATCGTGTTGAATTTCGGCACTGGCAGTTTGGTAAGCAACGATGAGCTGATCAATAACTTTGCTTTGGCCATGTCTGACTGCAGCGGCAAGTATAGTATTGCGAATCTCGGCAGGAATGTCGTCAAACTTTTTGTTTGATTGGTATAGCTCAAGGGCCTGCTCAATAGCTTTTTTGTCTTCGCTTGCAATCATCAAAGCGATCATCGTGTGGCGAAGTTGTTCGGTATTAGGTTCATCATCTGGAGCATTGTCCCAACCAAGTTTTTTATACCAGTGTTGAGCAAGATTTGCGCGAAGAATCTTGAGGTTTTCTTCACTTGTTTTATGGCCTTCGGTTAATTGAGAGGCACCTGATAGTACTCTGAGCAATAAGCCCCAGACGGCATCGCGTGGTTCATAATCCATTTTCTGGATCATGTCGAGCGATTCTGTCAGCGAGCTATCGCCGTGTCGCGCCAACATATACATGTCGTTTAGCAAGTTAATACGTGCTTCAGTTGCAATACTGGCTTTCTCCAGGCACTTAGCAATGTAATCTCGATGCTTTGGTTCGCTGTAGTGTGTTAAATATTGGCCACTGGCGAGTTGATTGATAAGTACGTACTGATCCGAACCGAGTTTTATCTCTTGTGTTTTGGTCGAAAAAATCTCTGGCTTTGTGGTCTGATCGGCCAGCAGTGGCACGGGCCACAGCGTGTTGTCCGCTGGTCCATCGAGCAAGAAACGTTCTTGTGTAAGCGTTAAATCTGAAGCTTTTTGTGTAACATGCACCACCGGCATACCGGATTGCGTAAGCCACGGTGTCATAAACGCACCAATATCTTTCCCGCTGGCTTGGCTGAGGGCTTTCCACAAGTCATCGCGAGTCGCGTTACTATAGGCATGCTCAGTAAAGTAGGCTTTGAGACCAGCTAAAAATGTTTCTTCACCAATGTATTCGCGGAGCATTTTGAGCAAACGTGCACCTTTGGCATAGACAATCGCTGGATCAAATAGGGTAGGAATAAGATCCGGATCAGTTACCTCCACCGCAACTGACTGGATGTCTCTGTAGCTATCGCGCGAGGTAATGAGTGCAATGTCTGATTGCGCGTAGAGCTCCCATTGTTGCCAGTCTGGGTGCAGTACAGCCGGAGCAACATGCTCCATCAGCCCGGCAAAACTCTCATTAAGCCACAGATCGTCCCACCACTTCATTGTTACGAGATTGCCAAACCATTGGTGAGAGAGTTCATGTGATATTACAAGGCTAATAAATTGCTCGCTGGAAATTGATCGGTTTTTTGGATCCACCAAAAGAGCCATTTCCCTGTAGGTAACCAATCCCCAATTCTCCATAGCAGCAGAATCAAAGTCCGGTAAAGCCATTTGATCTAGTTTCTTAAGCGGATAGGGCACGCCAAAATAATCTGCAAAGAAGTCGAGTACAGCCGCCGCTTCTTTAGCAGAGTACTCAAGATGGCTCTTCGGTTGGGCTACACTTGACCAACTGCGTACTTCAATGCCACTTTTGGTTTTCGTGTCGTATGAATGCAATTCACCACTGACAAAGGCTAGTAAATAGGTCGACATACGAGGAGTTGTTTCAAAAGTGTGAGTAACAAACGTATCGCTTAATGTTTTTTGTTCTTTTTGGGGCGTATTGGAGAGTACGGTATGGTGCTTGGGTGCAACTACGCTTAAATCAAATGTTGCCTTGGCTTCTGGCTCATCAATGCAGGGAAATGCTTCACGGGCATGATGGCTTTCAAACTGCGTGGCCATTATGACCTTTTCGTTCCCTTCGTCAGTAAAGCGAGAAGCATACATTCCGCTCATCGAAGGGGTGATCTTGCCTTCAAATTCGAGGCTGATGGTGTACATGCCTGCGTACAGTTGCTCATCAGTATGAAGGCGAACTTCATACATTGAGTTCTGGTTATTGATACGACTAACAATGATTTCTTGATCACTCTTTTTATCATGTCTTGTAACTGTGGTTTTAGTAACTTTGAGACCTTTTTGGTGCAGCGTAATACGCTGACTTGGACGTCCAGTTTTTTTGCCGTGAATGGTTACGCGGCCAGTAAAATTCAAACTTTCTGCATCTGGGTGCAGCAACAATTCATAATGATCTGGCTGAAATTGCTCATACAACCGTTTGGCTTTACTCTTCATCGTGATTATTTTAGCACGCAGGTTGTAAGTTATTGCTCAGCCAACTGGTGAGCTGTATTGAATGCGAGTTGTATCTCCGCTCGCAGTACTTCCAGGCCCTCTTGTTTTGCGCGTCGTAATTCACGGGCTTCATCGGCCTCAATTACATCACCGAAAACTACATGAACCCCGTGGTAGTTAAGAGGCTTTGTACCTGCAATGCCCATTGGAACAACCGGCCTTTCTGCTGTAGACGCTATCATAAGCGCTCCACCAAACAGTTGACCAATTTCTAACCCTTCTTGCCGCGTACCCTCACCAAATACCACAACATTTTCTCCGTCCTTAGCTGAATGCACAAAGGGCCTCATTTCATTCATTCTGGCATTTTCTTGTTGGCGGGTAATAGGAAAACCACCAACGGCGTCTATCCATTTTCCAAGAAGGGCAAACTTCCATAGTTCTCGTTTTGCCATAAAACGAGCTGGCTCATGCTTGGTTTTATAAATAGCTACTCCGGCGGCTGGTATATCTAATAGTGAACGGTGAGACGGTACGTATACTGCTGGTTCGTCAGGAACATTCTCGGTGCCATGTACGTGGACGCCGCCTGTTGTGGCTCTCAATAAGTACTGACTTATCTTATAAATATTCGGATGAGGAATATGTTCAAACCCAACCGATGTGTTGGCTGTTTCTTCAAGCTCTGACATAACAAAGTAATACCAGCTTCCTATACTTTAGGCAAGTTGTATCTACTGGAAATGTCTGTATAATTAATACCGACGTCCGGCCAAATAGGTCGGATTTTTTCATTCAAAGATTAAGCAAAGGAGAAATTATGGAACTTGATATGAAAGGTTTGGCCGTAGCTGTACGAGCTATTGCTGAAGAAAAAAACTTACCAGAAGAAACGGTTCAAGAAATTGTAGAGCAAGCATTGGCAGCCGCGTATCGTCGTGACTATGGTGATCGTGAACAAGAAGTTCGAGTAACTATGAATTTGAATAACGGTAATGTGGATGCGTACGTAACCAAAGAGATTGTTGATACTGTGGAAGATCCTAATTACGAAATTAGTGTTGGCGATGCTCAGGTCATTCGTAAGAATGCCAAAGCCGGCGAGACAGTAGAGATTCACGAAAAGGTTGAAGATTTTGGCCGTGTGGCAGCACAAACTGCCAAGCAAGTAATTTTGCAGCGTCTCCGTGAGGCAGAACGCGAAATTATCATGAGCGAGTACGAAGATAAGATTGGTACCGTCATAAACGGTATTGTGGCTCGTGTCGAAGGCAATATTGTGCGCGTGGATCTTGGTAAAGCCCAAGGAATTATGCCAAAGAGCGAGCAGATTCAGAATGAACGCTACTATCCCGGTCAACGCCTCAAGGTTTTCTTGAAGGATGTAGAACGTGGATTCCGTGGCCCTCAGTTAGTCGTGAGCCGTGGCAATAAGGAGTTTATCGAGTGGTTATTTAAGGCCGAAGTTCCTGAAATGGAAAATGGCGCTGTAGAAATTAAGGGTATTGCCCGCGAGGCAGGTGTACGTAGCAAAATTGCGGTAAACAGCACTGTCCCTGGCGTAGATCCGGTAGGTACCTTTGTCGGTGGTCATGGGACAAGAGTTAATGCCGTCGTTAGTGAAATTGGCGAACAAGAAAAAATAGATATCGTGGTTTGGGCCGATGACACCAAGACTTACATTACGCAGGCTCTGAGCCCAACACAGGTAACCAAAGTTACTATAGATGAAAACGCCAAGAAAGCGACAGTTGTAGTACCCGAAGACCAACTAAGTATTGCCATTGGCAAAAGTGGCCAAAATGTTCGCTTGGCTAGCAAACTAACTGGTTATGACATAGACATTGTGTCTGAAACCGAGAAGCCAGCTGAACCAGAAACAAAACCAGAAGTAAAGGCAGCACCAAAGCTCAAGAAAAAAGAGCAACTGGAAAGCTCCTTACTAGAGGCAATTGAAGAACACGGTACAGAAGAAAAATAGACGAACCTAACAAGAGACTTGGCACTCTTGACGTGAGAGTGCCAAGTGCTATCATAGTAGTGTGATACATATCTCACAGACAGCAAAGAAAGGTGGGTTACACTAAAGCTATGATGCCTCAATCGCCAGATTTTCAAGACTTTGTTAATCATCTAACTGATAATGCACAGGCCAGTTTACGGCATGCTGATGCTATTGCTCGTGGTTTTGGAAGTGCCTATATCGGCACCGAGCACTTGTTACTGGGTGTTTTGGCTCAAGACACCAGCATGGGCGCAAAAATCCTGGAAGGCCAAGGTGTTACGCTTGATCGAGCACGCTTAGCTTTGAACTTGACACCAAAGACATTGGTTATAAATATGGGTGCCAAGGGTTTGAGCGAAACAGCTAAGCTAACACTCAAGATGGCTTATGATGTGGCACAAGACTTTAATCAAGAATTTTGTGGCACCGAGCATATTCTCTACAGTATTTTGACGCAAAAGAATGCCCGAGCAACAGAGCTTCTAAAGAATATGAACATTGAAATCGATAGCCTTATTAATGAACTCGAACAGTTCTTGAACCGACAACAGTATGAAGATAGCAGTGGTAACAACGCCACATCCAGGCGCACAAAAAAGCAGCGTAAAACCGCAATTGATTTCTTTGGAACTGACCTAACCGCTGAAGCACGTGCTGGTAAATTAGACCCAGTGGTTGGCCGTGAGCCTCAAATTCGCCGCGTTATTACTATTCTTAATCGGCGCACCAAAAACAATCCTGTACTGATTGGTGAGCCAGGTGTTGGCAAAACAGCTATTGTAGAGGGTCTAGCCCAGCGGATTATTGCCGAAGATGTTCCAGACGGTTTGCTCGACAAACGAATAGTTATGCTTGACCTGGCAGGTATGATTGCTGGTACCAAGTACCGTGGTGAGTTTGAAGAGCGGCTCAAGAAAGTTATGGGTGAGCTCGAGAATGACAACAAGACAATTGTATTTATTGATGAGCTGCACCTCATTGTCGGTGCAGGTGCTGCTGAGGGTGCCATGGATGCCGGCAATATTTTGAAGCCCGCCTTAGCACGGGGTAAGATCCGAGTAATCGGTGCCACGACGACGGTAGAATATACCAAGCACATTGAGAAAGATGCCGCTCTAGAACGCCGTTTCCAACCTATTCAAGTACCTGAAACCACTGTCCCAGAAACCTTGGCTATTTTGAAGGGTCTGCGCAAGCACTATGAAGCATTTCACGGTGTAAAGGTAAGTGATGATGTTTTGGACGACACGGTGACCCTTGCTAAGCGCTATGTAAACGATCGGTTTATGCCCGACAAAGCCATTGATTTGCTTGATGAAACTGCCGCTCATCTGCGAGTAGATAAAGGCAAAACGCCTCCTGAAGTTCGTAAACTGCAAAAGGAACTCAAGCTAGTTAACACGCGAAAAGATGAGGCCAGCGATGCCGAGGATTACGCAAAAGCCGCTCAGTATAAGCAGCGTGCTTCCCAGATACATGAAGAACTCAAAAAATTGGAAGCGTCTGGCAAGACTATGAACAAACTGGTTATGACGAGTGAAGATGTGGCTGATGTAGTGGCGCGGATGACCGGTGTGCCGGTAACAAAAGTCATTCGTTCTGAAGCCAAATACTTGCGTAATTTAGAGAAAACAATTGGAAAGTATGTCATAGGCCAAGAAGAAGCTGTGACTGCGGTATCCAAAGCAATTCGTCGTAACCGTATGGGTATAAGTAGTGGAAGCCGCCCAATCGGCTCGTTTATTTTCCTTGGTCCAACAGGTGTAGGCAAGACAGAGCTCGCCAGAGTATTGGCTCGTGAATTCTTTGGCAGTGCTGATGCGCTTGTCAAAATAGATATGAGTGAGTTTGGTGAGCATCACACAGTTGCTCGCTTAGTTGGTGCACCAGCTGGTTACGTAGGTTATGACGACGGTGGTCAATTGACCGACAAAATCCGTCGCCAGCCATATAGCTTGGTATTGTTTGATGAAATTGAAAAAGCTCACCCAGAAGTCTTCAACATGCTTTTGCAAATCCTAGAAGATGGAGTTCTGACAGATGCTAAGGGTCGCAAGATTGACTTTACAAACACAATTGTCATTATGACCAGCAACATCGGTGCGCAGAAACTGCAAAAAGAAGCCAGCCTTGGTTTCCACGCCACTAACAGTAGTGATATGAAAGACCTCGATGCCTTGCATGCCAGCAATAAGAGCAAGGTACAAGATGAGTTGAAAAAGATGATGCGCCCGGAACTTTTAAACCGTATTGATAAAATCATTGTCTTTAGGGCACTTACCCAAAAGGATGCTCTTAAGATTTTAGACTTGCAGATTGATGAGCTCAGAGGACGGCTAGTTAAACACGGCCTGGGTCTGGAAGTTACGACTGCCGCCAAGCAACATCTGCTTGAAGAAGGCTATGATTCGCATAATGGAGTTCGACCACTTCGGCGTCTGCTGCAAGACACCATCGAGGACCATATTGCACTAGCTATGCTCGATAGCGAATATGCCAAGGGTGATATTGTGAAGGTAGCAACCAGAGATGCAGGCCTCACGTACAGTTCTGTACGTGAGTAATCACTTGCTATAATTTTAGTATGTCAACCCAGCGTAAAAGCATCATTGGTCTTGTCATTTTATGGGCGTTGCTTGGCTGCCTATTCGTTGGTTGGTTGAAACGCCAGGATCTCTATGACTCGCTGCGGCTTCGAAACTACACGCCACCCGCCAATATAGTCCAGCTGGCCACTGACACCACCATGAATGCATCTGCACGGCACGATTTCTATGTAAACCATCCGGCTCTAGAGAGTAGCTCGGTTTTTTCAAACAACTGTAGTAGTGAAGGAGGTGAGCAAACTATTGTACTTGGCTGCTACGTTCCGCCGCAGCGAGGCATTCATCTGTTTGACGTAACAGATGCGCGTTTGGCGGGAATTGAGCAAGTTACGGCTGCCCACGAGATGCTCCATGCGGCCTATGATCGCTTAAGCCCGAGCGACAAGAAACAAGTCAACCAGTGGATTGCGGAGGCATATGCTGGGGTAACTGATCAGCGTATTCGTGAAACCATCGATGCTTATCAAAAAGCAGGGGCTGATACCACCGACGAGTTGCATTCAATTCTGGGAACAGAAGTACGCAATTTACCACCTACGCTTGAAAATTATTATAAACGCTACTTTGATAACCGGTCCAAAATAGTTGATTACTCTGATCAATATGAGTCAGTCTTTACGAGTCGCAAGGCACAGGTTGATGCATTTGACACACAACTGGCTGGGCTTAAGAAGCAAATTGACCAAAATCAGGCGGACTTGACCCAGCAAAATAAAGATTTGAGCGATTCGCGAGCTCAGCTAGACCAGTTGTTGGCAGCTAAAAAGTATGCCGAATACAATGCTGGGGTATCAAACTACAACGCAAAAGTTCAGGCCTATAACTCCCTTGTAGCAACGACAAAGTCTCTAGTTTCGCAGTACAACGACATTTTGGACCAGCGCAATGCCATTGCATTGGAGCAAAAGCAACTATTCCAATCTATCGATAGCCACTCGGTCCCACAGACGGTGCAATAATAAAAATACCCGATGGAGATGGAGGAGCGCAAGGAAGGCGCATCAACTCAACATCCCCACCGGGCTTACGTACGTCTAGACCGGAGAGGCGCAGGTAGTCAATGGATTGTCGCTCCCGACTTCGTTCGGCTTGACCGACGGAGACGCAGTGATATCTCCACTACCACGGACAAGCGTGTACTTGCTTCCCAGCTTATGGAGCTCGTAGTCCCATGTGCAGCCTTTGTAGGGCAGCACCACGTGCTTTGTTCCATAGTTATCGGTGTAAACCGATTTTGCGGGATAACCGTCATGCTTCAGCTGTCTGGTAATAGCTGCATTTTGTGAGGCTGCGACTGCATCCTGATGGTTGTCATAAATGAGGTATGAACCAAGCGCGATCAGACCGCATACAATGGTTACCAATAGAGCCCCGCCAGCCTCGTCCATTCCTGCTGCAAATGCACAGAAGGAGATAACGGCAACAATGGCGAAGAGAATTCCTATGATTGCAATAACGACCATCATATTTATCACTTCCCTGTGGAGATGTACGGGTACGCTTTAACACTGGAGTGTAAAAGATGCTTTATTCTAAAATAAATACGCCAATTAATCAATAAACTGCTGATGATATAATCGATGTTATGGCAAAGAAGGTGAGTCCGAGGTTTGTATGTAGTAATTGTGGAGCGGTCAG
>CAZPPF010000001.1:70429-82135 GCA_964588395.1 uncultured Candidatus Saccharibacteria bacterium
TTATGGCAAAGAAGGTGAGTCCGAGGTTTGTATGTAGTAATTGTGGAGCGGTCAGTGCGACGTGGTCGGGCCGCTGCTTTGTGTGTGGAGAGTGGAATACACTTCAGGAGCAGGTGGCAACTGATGCCAAGAGCGTGGCAGCGGGCGGCACGGCTTTGAAAGCCGAACCTGTAGCAAAACTAGCTAAACAAGACAAAGCCGTGCGGTTGGCCAGCGGTATGCCCGAAGTAGATATGGTGTTGGGCGGTGGTTTTGTAACCGGCAGTGTGACTCTGATCGCTGGCCAGCCCGGCATCGGCAAAAGCACTTTACTGCTACAACTGGCAGACATGGTCGCCAAAAACCACAATGTTTTATATGTGAGCGGGGAAGAATCCGCGCATCAAATAGGTCTGAGGGCCCAGCGACTCGGAGCAGGGAATCCAAAACTCAAATTATCTACTAGTAATAGCGCTGATGACATTGCTGCAACAGTTGCCGAGGGTATGTATGACATGGTGGTTGTTGATTCTATTCAAACTGTGACATCAGCGGCTATTGGCTCCAGCGCCGGCACTGTCAGTCAAATTACTAACAGTACGCAGCTACTTACTTCTGCTGCCAAACTTTCAAACACGGCGCTGGTTTTGGTTGGGCATGTTACCAAAGAAGGTTCAATTGCGGGTCCAAAAGTGCTTGAACATGTAGTTGACGTGGTCATGCAGCTCGAGGGCGAGCGTTACGGGGGATTCAAGCTACTAAGAGGTGTGAAAAATCGTTATGGTTCCACCAATGAAACGGGTATTTTTGAAATGACCGATGCCGGGCTTGAGCCTGTAGCCAACCCTTCGGCTGCACTCCTAGCTGAACGTCAAGTAAGCGACGGTTCGGTTGTTCTGGCCACTATGGAGGGCACTAGACCTTTGCTGGTGGAAGTTCAGGCGCTGGTGAACCCCACAAGCTATGGCTATCCCAAACGTACTGCCAGTGGTCTAGATTTAAATCGTCTGAATCTACTTGTGGCAATGCTCGAACGACGGACCAAGCTCAAGCTAGCCGACCAAGATATTTATCTGAACATCGTTGGAGGAATTCGGATTCAAGAACCAGCGGCGGATCTGGCGGTGTGTATGGCCATTGCCTCAGCTGCCAAAGGCCTTCAACTCAAGAAAAATGCGGTGGTCTTTGGCGAGGTGGGCCTTAGTGGAGAAGTGAGACACGTACCTTATGTAGAAAAACGGGTTGCCGAATCCAAAAAGCTCGGTTTTGCCGGAGCCATTGGGCCGATCATTAAGACCGGCAAACAACCGAATGGTTTATATGGTGTACAAGATGTCCGTTCAGCTCTTAATCAGTTTCTTGAAAAGGACTAATTAACGTGTATCGTACTTGATTGTACGCTGCCTTCTTTTGCATAATAGTCTTGCGGTGAATTAGACACTGCGCCGCTACAGCTACCATCATTATCACTACATATTGGATTACCATTACTGGCGCGATATACAGTTACAGTTCCTCCAGATCCACCCGACCAAGTAAAGTTACCCGTTGTTCCGCTTCTTGTTCCGCTGAGGGTTAAAGGGCTTTGATTATTGCCACCTCCCACGGACACGGTAGTACTATCACTAGCGCCATAAAGTACGCTGTCGGTCAAAGAGACAGAAACACTTACATCTCCCCCCGACGACGGGGTATAGCTTATCGTCGTTGTATAGACGTTTCCGGCATCGAATGGAATACTGGCAGTACCAACGCTCTGCCCACCAGCTGTCAGCGTTAATGCACCCTGGAATTGGGAGCGAGCGCTGTCTGACAACGGATACGTTCCGCTTGAAGCAGTCACGGTAAAGCTACAGGCAGTTCCCACGCTACAGGCACCCGTAGGAGTAATGGTGACTGTAGGCTTGGCGTCGCTACAATTATGAACATCATCACTTCCACCGGCAGTTGTGCCGCCACTACTGGCATTACCACCTACAAAGATATCTACATTCCAATTTGCTACATTGCTGTTGCCCTGGAATTGCTTGGCAGCGTCGGGCGTACAACTCGTGGCTATTTTGTTAGATACTCTGTCGATTGTTTGACTACTGTTGGCAGTTGATTTTGCTTTGTACCACGATGGGAATACATCGTTGGTAGGGCTCGGTTCTTGGTCACCATAGTGAACGTGGTTGCGGACAATATAAGCAGGCAAACTTTGGACACCCGATGGTTTACTCCAGGTTTGTGCAGGAAGGTTCTTATGGGCTTCTTCCATCATGCCGCGTGTCAGTGGTTCGGTCATAACCTCCATACTCGTAGATAGCGTGACGTGACGTGTGTGGTTACCGACCCAGGTGACAACAGAATATTTAGGGGACCAGCTTGTCATAAGACCATCGTAACCATCGTTGGTCGTTCCGGTCTTGATAGCAAATTTCCAACCATTGAACCGGTGGAACTTGTAACCACCCCCTCTGAGTGGAGTACAGCTGGTATCGGTGCAACTACCTGGTAGATAACTGGCACGTGGGTCACTAGCCATATCATCCATAATGTAGGCAGTGTCTTCACGGATAACTTGCTTGCCTTTGGGCTGCTGGTATTGATAGACATTTTTACTTGCAGCATCGGTAATTTTGAGCAGGTATGTGCGGGGGATGGCTTTGCCACCTCGTGCAAGAGTAGCCAAACCATTAACATGGTCATCGAGGTGCAAATAAGCACCGTCACCAATAGCTGAGGCGCCATAGCACTGGGTTGTCTTGGTTAGCGCTTCGTCACTATAACAATTGTAGGTATTGCCACTGACGTTAGGGTTGTCCATCATGGCAGTGGCGGTGCTCAACACCTTATTGACTGAATTGACATGGCCATCACTGGTGTCATTGGGCGTGGCAGACAACATAGCTTTGACAGCGGGGATATTTCTGGAGCCACCCAGGGCATAGCGCAGTGTAAGTGGTCCAGGCTGTAAGAAATCGTAGTCTTTCAGACAGTTTCCACCATTCTTGGGAAGTTGTTTATTGGTGCATGGGTAACCAGGTAGTGGTCCTTCTGAGTCGTACAGCACAGAACCGGCGCCAACATTGGTATTGTTTTCTATAAAGGTTGTGTAATCGTATGGCTTAAAACTAGAGCCCGGTGGCAGCAAAATTCCGGCTGCAAAGTTGTTCTGGCCATGGTCAGGATTGTTGAAATCAGTTCCACCAACAAGCGCTACAATCTGTCCTGTTGGTGCATCTTCCATCACTACTGCCTCTTCATCAGCTCCGTATCGACGTATAGCTGTAAGATTGGTGGCTACAAGCTCTTCGGCTTTGGTCTGGAGGCCCATATCAAGCGTGGTTATAACTTTCCAGCCTCCACACTTAACCGTAGTGGAACACCGTTGCTCAACTTCCCGTTTAGCAGCTGTAACAAAGTATGGTGCCTTTATACCAGCGTATTTGCTCGTTTGTCCTTGGACAGTGGCGAGGACATCTACTTTTTTGGCAGTATCAGCTTCTTCTTTTTTGATCATACCCTGTTGAACCATCAAATCAAGAATATAGTGTTGGCGCTCAATAACAGCTTTACTGCTCGTGGTCGGGTCTTGTTTGTACAAAGCCCCGTAAGGCGAGTAATATGAGGGCGATTTAGGCATGGCTGCCAGGAAGGCTGACTCAGCGAGTGTTAAATCCTTAGCATCTTTGTGGAAATAATCATTAGCTGCGGCTTGTGCGCCGTACTCGATATTGCCATAAGGAGCGGCATTTAGATATCCGGTTAGGATATCTTTTTTAGAATAACTACGTTCAAGTTCAACTGCCAGGATAAGTTCTTTGACTTTACGCGTTACGGTGCGTTGTTCGGTCCAGTTTTGGGTGAGTTTGACGAGCTGCTGGGTAATGGTTGATCCACCTTGTGTACCGCCACTACCGAAAGCATCATTCAAGCCAGCTCGCATAATACCCCGAACATCAAATCCACCGTGTTTGTAGAAATCTTTGTCCTCGGTCGCAACCGTAGCCATCTTGAGATAATTAGAGATTGCATCGTCTTTAACTGGAATACGTTTGACTGCGTCATAATCTTCCCACAGTAAGGTTTGACCGGTTTTATCGTAATAACTAATACTACCCCCAATGTTACCGCCAGAAATATCCTTAAGGTTAGGCAGATCTTTTCGGAAATAGGCAAAAATTCCAATCATAAGCAAGAACCCAGCAGCAATGCTGATCCCGAGTACTTTGAGGGCCATAATGCCGCCTTCGCGACTAAACCAATAGCGGTACATGCGCTTCGGTTCAAAATGCGCAAAAAAGCGACGAATTCGTTCCTTTGGCAAGGTGGCCTGACGGGTGGCTTTACGCTGTTGTTTACTGTCACGACTGTTAACCCAGCGTTCTGTCAGCGATGGTCGCCTTTTAACAACCTTGCCACTCTTGGTTACAAAGTCATTCTTACCGACACGTCGGCGAGGCCCACCAGCAGCCTTCTTGTTAAAGGCACTCATGATTGTTTTGGTAACTCCATAAAGACTAACGGTATTATACCAAAAATTTTACGGCTACAAGCTTAGAAATAGCTTAATTATGCTGTGGTATGACAGATACGTTATACTCTTATTATGACCCTATCTGAAGAACTTAACTGGCGAGGTTTTGTTAATCAATCAACATTTAACGACCTCAAAAAGCTCGATAACGAAAAGTGGATCTTCTACCATGGTTATGACGCCTCATCAGACTCTCTGACTGTCGGCAATTTAGCGGCAGTTATGATGGATAAAGTTTTTTTGCGCTATGGCCATAAGGGCATATTGCTCGCTGGAGGGGCAACGAGCTTAATTGGCGACCCAGGAGGCAAAGACAGTGAAAGAGTCTTGCAAGATGAAGAAACCGTTGCCAAGAATGTCCGTAAAGTAAAAGAACAAATTGAGACACTGGTTGGTGGTGAAGTGCATATGGTAAACAACCTCGACTGGTTCAAGAAAATGACTATTCTGGAATTTTTACGCGATGTTGGAAAACACTACAGCATGACACCATTAGTGCAACGAGATTATATTGCCACGCGCATGGGTGAGGGAGGTTCTGGAATTAGCTTCACTGAGTTTAGCTATACACTGCTTCAGGGCTATGATTTTCTTCATTTGTATCAGAAATACGGAGTGGAGTTGCAACTAGCTGGTAGCGATCAATGGGGTAATAGTCTCTCAGGCGTAGACCTAGTAAGACGCGTTGAAGGCAAAGAGGTTCATGCTATGACCATGCCGCTTATTATTAATAAGACAACTGGCAAAAAGTTTGGCAAAAGCGAGGAAGGGGCTGTTTGGCTAGATCCTAGCAAGACTTCACCGAATGATTTTTATCAGTTCTGGATTAATGTAGATGATGCTGGTGTTGGTGATTACTTGAAAATATTTACCGAGCTAGATAAAGATAAAATCGGTAAGGTGATGTCTGAGTTTGAAAAGAACAAAGCTGAACGTCTGGCCCAAAAAACCCTAGCTTACGAAGTCACAAAGCTCATACATGGCAAAGAGGCAGCAGAGAAAGCGCAAGAGCATGCAAAGGATCTCAAGGAAGGACTCTCTTTTTCAGGTGAGCTGGCGGCACAAGTCATTAAACCGCTTGAATTAACTCAAAACGAAGCAATTGAAACACCTTTAATTGATCTTTTAGTTCGTGCAGGGCTAGTTGAGTCAAAATCTGAAGCAAAACGATTACTGGAAAGTGGAGGAATATATGTCAATGATCAACAAACCTCGCAAACCAGTCTTAAAAACTCAGATTTTCAGAAGAACCTTGCCAAACTGCGCCGTGGAAAGAATTTGAACAATCAGAAAATCATTAAGTTAATCGAGAAATAATATGGCCAAAGCACACCGAAAAGCAGATCAATATAATGACCCAAACCACAACTACCTCAAGTATTGGGAAGGTAGAGATTATGAAAATGCAGCTGAGGAAATTGCCATTGCCCGTTTGCTCAAGAAAAAGCACTTTGGACATGCGGTTGATGTTGGCGGCGGCTATGGGCGACTCTGTATTTTCCTAGAGAATTTTGCTAATAAAGTCACTTTGGCTGAGCCCAGTCAACAACAGCTAGATATTGCCAAAGAATTTCTAAAAGATCATCCAGAAATTGACCGAGAACTATTGCAAGCTGATAATTTGAAATTCAAAGATGGCTCTATCGATCTTTTGACTATGATCCGTGTCATGCATCATTTGCCCGACCCTACGCCAGAATTTAAGGAAATCCACCGCGTTCTAGCTAAAGATGGTGTTCTTATTCTGGAGCTCGCCAACAATGCCCATGGACGCAACCGAGTTAAATATGCGCTAAAGGGCAAGGGTGTCCCAGCAGAACCTGTTGATATTCGCTCTCCAGAGCACAAGAACGAAGAAGAAATTCCATTCGTAAATCACCATCCGCGTACTGTTATCAAGCAGCTTCAAGAAACTGGCTTTAAGGTAGACAAGGTCCTTTCTGTTTCAAACTTGCGTTCCACAGCCATCAAGAAATTCGTCCCTCACTCTGTTATGTTATCTGTCGAGAAACTACTGCAACCATCACTAGCTTTGACCTATTTCGGTCCCAGCATCTTCTTTCTAGTACGTAAAAAGAAATAGTCCTCCTTTATACTTAGGACATGACACTCGGGAGTCCTCTAGTTGAGGTAAAAGGTGTAGGTGATAGTCTGGCGAAAAAATACGCCAGCCTGGGACTACATACTATTGCTGATTTGGTCAATTATTACCCCAGGCGCTACGATGACTATTCGGTCATTCAGCCTATTGTAAAAATAAAGCCCGGGGTAGTAACAATTAAAGCAACCATTAAGCAAGTTCGTGGCCGCTATGTTCGTCGCGGCCTGCACATTACTGAAGCAGTGGCTTCTGATGAATCGAGCAGTGTACGATTGATATGGTTTAACCAACCATACCGGGCAGGTGCAATAAAACCAGGCGTGGATTACTACATTTCTGGACAGTTTGAACTCAGCAGGCAACGACTATCCATAATGAACCCATCGATGGAGTTAGCTAGCGATTTTCCAGTCAATACTGCTCGCATTGTGCCCATTTACAAAGAGATAAAGGGACTGAAATCCATGCAAATTCGGCGGACTTTGCGTGAGGTGGTTCCAGTTATAGAAGACATGTCAGAAACATTACCCGACTGGCTTATCACGCAACACAAGCTAGTTTTCTACGCTGAGGCGCTTCGAGCAATCCATTTCCCCAAAAGCCGCAAACAGCTGCAAGAAGCCCGCCGACGGCTTGGGTTTGAAGAAGTATTTCAGCTAACCCTAGCCGCACTCATGAATAAGTATGAACTGATGCAGGAAAAGGCGCTCAGCATTCCTTTCAAGGAAGAATTGGCGCGTGAATTCGTTAAACATTTGCCGTTTAAGTTGACAGATGCGCAACGCAAGGTTATTTGGCAAATGTACCAAGACTTGCAGAGGACTACTCCCATGAATCGCTTACTAGAAGGTGATGTAGGTTCCGGAAAGACGGTGGTGGCTACCATGGTATCGCTGATGGCATTGGAACAACAATTTCAGGTGGCATTTATGGCACCTACCGAACTGCTTGCTAGGCAGCATGCTGAAACTATCTATAAGTTGCTTGAACCACTCGGGTATGAATCACAAGTCGGGCTACTAGTTGGTAGCCTTAGGTCGCCAGAAAAAACTGAAGCCCACAAGCGGATTGCCAAGGGCGATATTCGCTTTATTATCGGCACTCATGCCCTCATACAGGAAAAGGTCGATATGCACCAACTTGGCCTGGTTGTGATTGATGAGCAGCATCGCTTTGGTGTGGATCAGCGTAAAAAACTACAGGCCAAAGCCGGACACGCTTTGCATGTGCTTAATATGACAGCTACGCCTATTCCACGGAGCTTGGCGCTCACGCTGTATGGCGAACTAGATATTTCAATTATTGATGCCAAGCCGGCCGAACGGCTTCCTATTATTACCAAAATTTGTTCGCCGAATTCGCGAGCACAGTTATATAAAAGCATTGATGCTGAAATAGAAAAGGGTAGGCAGGTATTTGTGGTTACACCGTTGATTCATGATTCCAAACTCACGCCGGGGAGCCGTTCGGCCGAACAGGTTCACAAAGAGCTGTCCCAGGGTCCGTTTAAGTATCGCCGGGTCGGGCTACTGCATGGCCAAATGAAACCTGCTGACAAAAATAAGGTCATGGACGACTTTATTGCTCACAAACTCGATATTTTAGTGGCGACCACCGTTATTGAAGTTGGAGTAGATGTGCCTAATGCTACGGTGATGCTTCTAGAAGATGCTGACCGCTTTGGCTTGGCGCAGATTCATCAGTTGCGCGGGCGAGTTGGCCGCAGTGCTCATCAAGGCTACGCCTACTTGATGCTGAGTAGTTCCAAAGCACCGAGCCGTCGTTTGGTGGCGCTGGAAAACTCGTCAGACGGATTTGCTTTGGCCGAACTCGACCTAGAAATACGCGGTCCAGGGGCTATCTATGGTACATCGCAACATGGACAGCTGGACCTGAGAATCGCTAAATTAACAGATACAAAGCTCATTGCCGCGGCGCGTCAGAGTGCTCAGGACTTCATCGACAAAGGTGAAAATCTGTTAAAATATCAGCATCTGGCAGGGTCAGTCCAAAAGCTAAGAGCAGTCACAAACCTGAATTAATGAAGGGAAAAGAGCAGCCGGACAAAATGTGAACCATTTTGACCGCGCGATGAGAAAACCCGTAGGTTTGTCTCATAAGGCGAAGCCGTTATGTATTCTGGAACAACTTTTACCACCATGTCTGGGCGAGTTATGGGGGCGCATCAGAAAATTGACCGCGTAGCACGTAAACACCTTGAAAAACTACTACCCGAGGGCCATTTATTTCCGGATACTACCGAAATACTGCACTTTGAGGGTAAAAATGGTCCTGACGCTCTGAAACGCAAAAGTCCAGCCAAAGATGAACCTTGGCACTACTTTGATCCTACTGATGAAACAGATTCGCATTTGACGGATCTCATCGCAGAGCATTACAAGCTTCTGGTTAAGTGGCTGAAAGAAGGCAATCAAGAACGATCGGCTTTTGAAGCTGCCTGGCTGGCTCATGCCTTAGTCGATGGCCTTACCCCAGCGCACCATTATCCATATGAAGAAAAATTAACCGAACTGCGTGGTGGCGAGGGGATTGAAACCAGAACTACCATCAAGGAAAAATTACTTTTACCTGGAGACAATCGGCGGGAGCGTTTCAAAAACAACTGGAAAATGTGGGGAGCTAAAGGACTATTTACTACTCACGCACTGTTTGAAATGGGCATTGCCTCGCTAATTGCTCCCCTATCTTTTGCCCAAGCCCGCCCAAGTCAAGCTGACATCAAAGCCATGCGTGAATCAGGTCTCGTGGAAGTTTTTAAAAGCAGGGCGCGTGAGATTGCAGCGCTTGATATGTATGAACGCTACTACAAGCGCGGTTGGACGACCAAACTTATTGTTGAAGTTAAGCAGGTTCTTACACCAGTAATTATCCAAACGGTAACCTTTGCTTGGTACAGCGCGCTGGTTGATGCCGGTAAAGTAAAAGCAGAGACGTGAGAGTAATAAGCGGCCGTCTTGGTGGTCGAAGCTTTGAAGCACCCAAAGGCCATCGGACGCATCCCATGAGTGATCGGGTACGAGGCGGACTCTTTAATGCTTTGGGAGATATTGAAGGGCTGAGTGTTCTAGATGCCTTTGCGGGCAGCGGTGCGCTAAGCATAGAAGCCGTGAGCCGAGGTGCAAAACATGTTATAGCTATTGATATCAATAAAGGAGCCATAACTACCATCGTCAGCAGTCTCAAGCAACTTGGTATTTCTGATCAGGTCAAGGCTACTCGTGCGAATGCCAGTGGCTGGTCGGACAATAACCCCGATGTTCAGTTTGATTTGGTATTTTCTGCACCACCATATGATGATTTACAGCTAAATCTGGTTCAAAAACTCACCAAGCACACCAAGATAGGTGGTATTTACGTACTAGATTGGCCTGGTAACCTAATAGAGCCAGAGTTGCAAGGCCTAGAAGTTATTCAACAAAAAAATTACGGCGATGCACAACTGGTGTTTTACCGAAGAATTTCGTAAAATACACCCTGATGTGCGGATGTGGTGGAATTGGTAGACACGCTAGTTTTAGGAACTAGTGCCGCAAGGCGTGAAGGTTCAAGTCCTTTCATCCGCACCAAATTTGTTTTGACATTTCTTAGTCTTCAATATGCAACAACGGACCTTGACTCTATGTAACAAGCGCCTCTTTAGATATAATGAGGGCAATTATGCCGTTATCGACCCAACCCTATAAAGGTGCTCGAGATTTTTATCCTGAGGACAAGCGCTTCCAGAAGTATTTGTTTAGAATCATGCGCTCCACCGTGGAAAAGTTCGGTTATGAGGAATATGACGCACCGATGCTTGAATCTTTAGAGCTCTATGCCGCTAAAACAGGTGACGAAATTGTCAATGATCAAACCTATAGTTTTACGGACCGTGGTGAAAGACAAGTTGTAATTCGTCCGGAGATGACACCATCTGTGAGCCGAATGGTTGCGGGACGCAGACAAGAACTGGCATATCCCTTGCGATGGTACAGTATTCCGAATTTGTGGCGCTATGAGCGACCGCAAAGAGGCCGCCTGCGTGAACATTGGCAGCTGAATGTTGATATTTTTGGCGTGGCTGGGCTAGAGGCTGAACATGAAATTATTTTGGTGGCAGATGCACTGATGCGAGCCTATGGGGCTAAACACAGTATGTATAGCATTAATATCAACAGTCGTTTACTGATGAATGCATTTTTCAGGGAATACTTACAGCTGGATGGAGTTCAGGCACAGACCATGGGCAAGCTGATTGACCGTATGCACAAAATTGAACGTGCCGAGTTTGTTGCCGAAGCCGAAGCACTTCTAACTCCGAGCCAGCGTGAAGAAGGTATGGGTCATCATCTATTTGATACTTTGGCCATCAAAGATATTAATGAATTGCCCGAGGTGTTACACAGCCAACCAGCTGTAGCGCAGCTGAAGCGATTGTTCAAACTGCTTGAAGCTTCAAAAGTTACGAACGTAAAATTCGATATGTCCGTCATGCGCGGGTTTGATTATTACACCGACATTGTGTTTGAAATGTATGATACTGACCCCGAGAATGCACGCGCTTTGTTCGGTGGTGGTCGTTACGATGGTTTGGTTGGGCTATTCGGAGTTGAACCGGTGCCAACAGTTGGCTTTGGCATGGGTGACGTAATGCTCGCAAAATTCCTTGAAACACACCACCTACTTCCAAAATTACATCATGAGACAGATGCGTACGTAGTGTTGATCGGTGATATCTATGATCGGGCCCAGAAGTCTCTAGCTGATCTGAGGCAAATGGGGCTTAATGTTGCCGTTGATAATTCCGGACGCAAAGCAGGTGATCAGGTAAAAACAGCCGTGAAACAGGGTGCGCACTATGTTATTTTTATAGGTGAGAAAGAGCTTGAAGAAGAGCAGTTTACGCTGAAGAACTTAGAAACCGGACTGGAAGAAAAACACAGCGTGCAACGAATAGTATCAACGATCAAGGACTATCGAAACCCTGCATGACGGCTACTAACCATGTACTCACGGGGGCAGTGATTGGCGCTGTTATAACGGTGCCAATAGTGGCAATCCCTCTGGCTTTTGCATCGCATTTTGTGCTTGATGCGCTGCCACACTA
>CAZPPF010000002.1:0-24335 GCA_964588395.1 uncultured Candidatus Saccharibacteria bacterium
TTATAAGTTTTGCCGTGCTAGCTGTTGGAGCAGGGGTTTGGGGTCCGTGATTGGATAGCAAACCAAAACCATCACCTGCCAATGATGCTTGTCCATAGCCTGGCCACCCCAGACTGACATTTTGGGTAGCGGGCAAGGATATTGCCACTTTTTGGGCATTTACTGGTGGCAGAGGCCTGAGATAAAGCAATCCTACATATACAAATCCGGCTAACAAAAGAAAAACGCTGAGCCCTAATAGACGCTTTTTGTGTTTGCGATGTTTGGACAGCGTATTAAACTGCGAAGGTTCTATAACATGCATTTGGTCTGATTATATCTTAAGCGGTATAAAACCTGTGCATAAACCCTCTTGACAATATTACAACACGGCGCATACTCGAATTATATAAGGTTTTCATACAAAAAGGGGACAAAATGACGGCAACAATGGAGAGAGTCCGCACCGGTGGCGGACGATCGAAGCCTATTATTGGTTTATTAACAAAAGAAACAGCGCCTTCCTATCTCGGTGACACAACACGCTATCCTTTACTAGCTCCTTTTCTACGATACTTAGACAAACACACAGCTGGAGTTGTTCCCGATAGGGAAGGAAGGCAAAAGACAGAAGTGGAGCTTCCAGCCGAAAATCACCTGAAAGAATCAACAAAGGCCGAATATGGACTAGTCAGGTATAAAGAAGTCTCGACACAAGGACTTTTTGCAGTTGTAAGAAGCCTGTCAAATCCTCCAGAACATCAGTATCTTCACACTCCACGAAGCCGAACCATTAATTTTATTGTGCCTGAAAACCCCGAAGAGTTTGATCTTGAGCCGGGTATTTATGTTGAAAAACATTTCGCACCAGGTTCGGGTCAACAGCTGAAACCAGAACACATACACCCAATGGGCCTGACCTACGACGAAATTGTGGTTCCAATTGGGGCTACAATGCTCAAAGCAGAAACCATCGTTAGGCAAATTGAACTTAGCTAATTGTTATCTCTGCCTCGGTACGCTAAAATCTAATCTGTTCGGCTAATCTGTTGGGGAGTGGCCAAGTGGTAAGGCACATGGTTTTGGTCCATGCATTCGGGGGTTCGAGTCCCTCCTCCCCAGCCATAACGCTTATGCGTGCAGTATTTTAGTTTTAGCGAGTACACTCAAAGCGTAATTTAGGAGAAAATCCCATGCTTCAAAGGGTTCCAGAAAAAGATCCAGCAACAATCGACCAAAAAGGCAATTTAACGCCCGAAGGCCTTGGAGTGATGAAGCAGGTGACCAGAAACCTTGAAAACGCTCTATTAGATGCGCGTGAAGCGCAAAGAAGCGTAGTTGAAGTAACACATGCTTTGGAGATGACCATCGTGGGTAAAGTTGCTCTTTTGAGTGGTGTTCCAAATTATCGTGCCACGAACCCCGCCGACAGTTCTGGTTATAACAATGGTGAGATTTCTGAAAACGTATTTATTACAAAAATTGTTCCTTCAGAACAAACAACCCGCGAAGGTGAATACTTAGGAACGCGAGTCTTTATTGAGGGTTACAATGACCAGTTCATGCGAGTCTTCGGCTTTTTATCTGACATATTAGACGAAGCAGGCTTAGGACTTAGAATTGAAGCGGTACAAGAACCAACCGACCAATTAGTTTAGTAACTGGTTTGATGTACGCGAATACATTCAAAAGTTTGAAGTACGCCCACTATACCCAGCCAAGCATAAATGGTTCGTAAACTTATATTACCAACTCAGAATTTGCAACTAGTCCAACTGTAGTTTCGTCCGAATAACTCGGTAAAGTCCTGTCTAGAATTAATGGCGAACGAATAATCCTCTCTAGCCCGAGACTAATGATTGACTGTATCATATCGCTGTAATTGATATGTTCATTTGCATAAAAACAACGTGATAGGTAGCCGTGATTAGAAAGACCAGGCATAAGATTAGCTTCGATAAAGCTCGGCAACCCATTACGGTCTAATCGAATATCAATTCGCCCATAATCGCGTGACCCTAACGCATTAAATACTCCCGTTGCTAAAATATTAAGGTCGTTTTTTAGTTTTTCATCATGAATTTCTAGCACTTTTTCGGTATCAGCATCTTTTACTGCCTTGCTCAAAAAGCTATTCCCGTTATTGTCGACCGGAGCTGTTATTTCAATCGGCATAGTAAACAGATCATCCGAATACGGCTTCCTCATAACAGCAACGCTGAATTCTCTTCCGGGTAAATACTCTTCGATTAACGCATCCGAACTGTATTCATTGTGAATCGACAATATTTTGGACTTAAGCTCAGTGTTTGAATGGACTACCGATTTTTCATCTATGCCTTTACTACCACCACGATTAGTTGGTTTTACGAATACAGGAAAGCTTAGCGTGTGAGTGAACACGGGCTGGTTCATTTTTGATATAAAATATGCTGAACTCCGAAGGCCTGCATCCAGTACTTTTTTCTTTGCCGTCTGTTTATCGAACTCTAGCGTCAATGAATGTGTATCTGATCCTGTAAATTCAATATTATTTTGTCTCAGATACGATGACAGCCATAACTTTGGACTCTCGTCATAACTTTTTGTCGGATCAACAAGTAGAAATTTCATGCCTAAAACAACCAGATCAGGTTTTTTTGCCACAAGTCGTTTTAAACCAGCTACATCATCCACGATGGTAATGGCCACTTTCGAATACTTCTGGCTCAATGCAGCCTGTATAGTCAACCGTGACTTTTGGGCCATAGCATTGAGCTTTGGGTTACTCGACCCAACAATTTCAATATACATGTCAATTTTTTCTATAGGAGCATTTCGAATGTTACCTACATCAAATGAAATCTTCATAAATTACTTCCTCAGCTACTGCTGTGATTTAAGACAAATCTCAATTACACGAGATTATAACTACAAAAATTTCGAATTATTTCGGAGTCAGATTGTCTTTTTGTTTTGATACAGGACCGATGCGTTTCGTGCATTTTGTACGTAAGGGAAAAATGTATGTAACATAATTATATCCTATAATCTATCAAGAGGCAAGTAGAGGCCACGGCTACACTCATTTCTTAGATTGCCTGTCGAGTACATATTGTACCGAAGGACTGACTGCCTTATCTGTTCGATGAGTGCAACCCAGCCAACAACAGGGCCTTCGCATTCCTTCCTTAAGCTCTGATATTACTCGCTTTACATGCTCATCCCTGGTCTTTTGCTGTTTAACTGTTATGGTCCAACAAACCCACTCATTGCGTGCTAACGGCGTGATATCTTCCCATGCCGTCAATGCTTCATCATCGGAAGTAAGGGCCTTTCGTAAATCCGCTGGAAGTTCATGAACAACACCACCAGAGATCTTATTTTGTGTCGTTGTCATGAGTCTATTTTAATACAAGTACTCTTGGAATAGCGATAAACCGCTAGCCCTTGCATCAAATGATTGCATCTTGGTACTTTTTATGCTAATATAAAGCTATTGTTTTAATGATCCCTAGTTCGTGGTAATAGATACTTTGGTTTCATCTAGACGATCAAAGTATTAACCAAGAACAAAGGATTATTTTTATGTCTCACGCATATCGCGCTAGTAGACCTCAAACTACTAGAAAACGTTACCCTAATCAAGGGTACTCAAACAAGCCCAAAGCCAATCGTGGCAAAACGGAATATATAAACCCGAGTAAGTTTATTCAAGTTGCTTCTGCCAGCGAATCTGAGGCCTATGTGCCCACGCACGTATTTGAAGATTTTCAGCTGGAACCACTCCTAAAGCGTAACCTCTTAGAAATGGGTTATATAACGCCATCACCTATTCAGGACCAGGCTATAGCTGCTGGACTGGAAGGCCGGGACATTATTGGCATTGCAAGTACGGGTACCGGTAAGACTGCTGCCTTTGCACTGCCAGTCTTACAGCAACTTATAACCGACTCTGCATCATATGCGCTTATCATCGCACCTACAAGGGAGCTAGCTCAGCAAATTGAACAAGAGTGCAAAACGCTGGCTAAGGGTAGTGGTTTGTTTGGAACAGTGCTCATTGGTGGCACGGGAATGGCAGGCCAGCTTCACGACTTGCGCCGCTCACCAAGAATTGTGATTGGCACACCCGGACGAATAAAAGATCACCTCGAGCGTGGTTCACTAAAACTCAGCCGATTCAACATGATCGTTTTAGATGAAGTAGATCGAATGCTGGATATGGGCTTTGTACGTGACGTAACAACTATACTAAGTAAGGCGAGTGCCCAGCGACAATCATTCTTCTTCTCGGCAACTATGGATGCTAAAGTTCGCACCTTACTAGATACATTTACCACTGACCCGCTCATGATTTCGCTTAAGGGTAGTTCTGCAAGTGAGCATGTGCATCAAGATGTCGTGCGTTATCAAACTAGTTCCGACAAAATTGATAAGTTGCACGATCTGTTGATCAAACAAGAGGTAGCTAAAGCAATTGTATTCGATGAGACGCAACGAGGTGTCGAAAGACTTAGTAAAGAACTTGTGTCACGTGGATTTGCCGCAGAATCCATTCACGGTGGCAAATCGCAAGGTCAACGGCAACGTGCCTTGGCAAAGTTCAAGGGTAACCAGGTCAATATTCTAGTTGCTACCGATGTTGCTGCACGTGGTATTGATGTAGCTGATATCACTCATGTCGTTAATTTCTCAATTCCAAAAGTCTATGATGACTACATTCACCGAATCGGTAGAGCTGGAAGAGCCGGACAAGTTGGCTACGCGCTAACTTTTGTAGCAAATTAAACGATTTAAACTTACAAAGGATATACTATGTCAAAAGATAAGGGCCGCAAAGAGACCAAGAAACCTAAGAAAGTGCAGAGTGTTTAAATATGCCAACATTCAAACGTAAGTCAGATTTTTTTGAAACAGAGGAAGGTCTTGAGTTTGAAAGAGCATTAAAAGAAATGGCTCTAGATAATGCCTTTAATACTGATCCTAGTTTTAGCGCCAATAGCGAGCTATATCCTGACAAACTTATTCCATTTGTAAATAAGCACATGGAGTATCTACGTACACATCCGAGTGTTGACCCGCAGCACTATCTGTCTAACCTACGTCTTATGACGCGCGTCCGCTAATTATTGCAAAATAGCCTTAATTCGGCGGATTCCTGCAGAGGAAGACTCTTCTTTTATTATCTTGAACTTTTTGCCGCCTTCAGACAGCTGTAGTGTATGGTCTACGTGCGGACCACCACAGATTTCAAAGCTAAAAGGCTTGTCTGCGCCATCTGCGATCATTTTGTAGACTTTAACTTTATCGCCATAACGGTCACCGAATTGTCCGAGCGCCCCGAGCTTACCTGTAGCTTCTTTTGTTGGATATTCAGCCCATGTAACTTTTAGATCTTTGCCAATCTGTTCGTTTACGATGTCTTCTACTTGCTTGATCTGTTCTGGGTTCATCTTTTCTGGGTGGCTAAAGTCAAAACGTAGACGTTCTTCGGTAATATTAGACCCTCTTTGAATAACATGGTCACCTAGTACGTCTCTGAGAGCTTGATACATTAAATGCGTGGCCGTGTGATATTTCTTGTGTTGCAACGTTTGACCACCCAAGCCACCCTTGAACGTACCTTTGGCAGCTGTTTGACTTCGTTCTCGCTGCTCATGCATACTTTTTTCAAACTGAATATCAGCGTCTTCCGCTACTACGATACCTTGCTTAAACGCTTCTTCTTTTGAAAGTTCAGTTGGGAATCCATATGTGTCATACAACTTAAAGACCATCTGTCCAGATAGTCGTCGCTTTAAATTATTATTCAAGCTATCATCACTGTCCAATGATGAAGTTGAGATAATTTTGTCAAACTCACGTAAACCTTTTCGTAAGGTTTGACGGAAGGCCTTTTCTTCCCTCACAAGGACATCGATGATCTTCTGGCGGTTGTTAGCCACATCCGGGTAATCCTTATGATATAAATCAGTAATTACAGGAACAACATCCTGTAAGAAGTTCTGCTCAATACCGAGATCAAAGGCAAAACGGATAGCACGGCGCACAAGACGGCGCATAACATAGCCTTGGGCCTTATTACTGGGTTCTATACTATCTGCAGCCATAAATGTAGCTGCACGCAAGTGATCAGCAATCACACGCATGCTGTTAGTATTTGCATCGTAGCTTTTGCCGCTGGTTTTCTGCAGTTCTTCGATAATTGGCCAAAGCAGGCTAATTCTGAATATATCTGGATTATTGATCTTGGCTGCGGCTATGCGTTCTAGACCACCGCCAAAGTCCACATTTGGCTTTTCAAGCGGTTCAAAACCTTTATCGGTGCGTTTGTATGCCATGAATACGCTGTTTGCAATCTCGAGAAACCTGCCACAGTCACAGTTTGGGTGGCATTGTTCGCCAAAATCCGTGTTATGCGGAGTACCAAAGTCATAGAATACTTCTGTATCTGGTCCACAAGGGTCACCAATTGGCGTAGAAGCTTCACCGCCAGCTCGGCTCCACCAGTTTTTACTGCCGTCATAAAAGAAAATCCGCCCACCGGACATACCTTTTTTGTAGCCGTCTTGTTCGGAACCAATGTCGACTTGTTTGGTATCGATGTTCTTCTTGTTGAACAGACTACTCCATAGTTCAGATGCTTCAGTATCTTTGGGAATATCAAAGTCTTTGTTGCCGATGTAGCAGGTTACAAAGAGCCTGTCTGGATCAAGCCCGACGATTTCTACTAAAAACTCAAATAACCACGGAATTTCTTTGTCTTTGAAATAGTCGCCTAAGCTCCAATTGCCGAGCATTTCAAAGAAGGTCGTGTGACGATTGTCGCCAACTTCTTCTATATCTTGGGCCCGAAGACACGGTTGACTATTTACCAGCCTGGTTCCAGCTGGGTGTTTTTCGCCAAGCAAATAGGGAATAAGCGGCTGCATGCCACTGCCAGTAAATAGAGTTGTAGGGTCGTTATCTGGCACAATGCGGGCACGAGGTATCATTTCGTGACCATTTTTGGCAAAGAAATCCAAGTATGCTTTACGTATCTCTTGAGCAGTCATTTCTGGTCTATTTTATCAGATTAACGCTTGGACTTAGTCTTATCTATCGGCAAGTCACTTAATAGCTTCACGACTTCTTTGACTGAACTGAGCTGAAATCGAGCCGAGGAATCGCGTTCGCCTACCGTAATGGTATAAGCTCGCTCAGGCAGGGCACGGAACATGTCTTCATCGGTATAATCATCGCCAATGGCTAGAATGAAATCCCATTGCTGGCTAGTAAGCAGTTCTGTAACAATGGCACCTTTGTGCATTCTGCGTGGCTTAATCTCTATTATCTTGCTGCCTTCGAACACACCTACATCTAAGCCCTTTAGCGCATTCTTAAGCTCAATTTTAAGCTCCTGAGAGCGCACGTACGCTAGGTCTGGTGCCACCTGCCGAAAATGCCACACTAGAGAAAAATCTTTTTCTTCCAGCTCTGAGCCGGGTGTCCGAGTCGTGTAATTTTGCAAAATTGGTAGAACGTTGTTTTTCCATTTGCGAGAAGTAAGGCTTGATTTGACCCAACCCCCGGCATCCAAAATCCAACCTCCATGCTCAGCAATCAGACCAAGACCAATGTCCTCAAAAAAGTCGTTTAGAACATTTTTAGGACGTCCACTCACAATCACAATACGGTTCTTTGGATCGGAAGCTAGGCGTTTGAGTACGCTGCGGACTTTGCGAGATGGCCGAGCCAAAGACTGCTTGGGTGACGCTACGAATTCCTTCAAAGTACCGTCATAATCGAGTAAGGCCAGACGAGAGGTAGATTTGGCATAATCCTGAACTATGTTTTTATTGTCGCGCTCGGTCATGAACTTGGCTGTGTTATCTTGTTTCTGACTTGTACTTTTAAGCTGGGTTAGGAAATCATCGGCCCATTTCTCTATGGTGTACTGCGAGATACGTTTTTGCATGGTCTCCATACGCTGTTTTTGCTCTTTTTCGGGCATTTCAAGTGCAGTTTTTATGGCTCTGGCGACCATGTTGCCATTATGTGGATTGACAAGTATTGATTCAGTTAACTCTGATGCCGATCCAGCCATCTCACTTAAAACCAGTACTCCTCCAGATTTGTGTTTGGTAGCTACGTACTCTTTGGCAACCAAATTCATACCGTCACGCAGCGGTGTCACCAACATGACGTCAGCCATCCAGTACAGAGCAATCAGCTCGTCAAAAGGCGAAGATTGGTGCCTGTAAGTAATTGGCGCCCAGTCTACCGTAGAGAATTCACCATTAATACGACTAACTTTTTGCTCAATCGTTCCACGCAGCTCTTGGTATTCTTCAACATCACTGCGGGAGGGAATAGCTAGTACAACCATTACAACTTTGCCTAGATACTCTGGATTCTGCGTCAAAAATAAGTGATACGCATCTAGGCGCTCGGGTATGCCCTTTGAATAGTCTGAGCGGTCCACTGTAAGTATGACCTTAGTTTTTTCTGTAAAAAGGTTAAATGACCTCAGAATGTTCTTAACTTTTCGTTTACCAGGGCTTTTGGCAAACTTTTTATAATCTATTCCGATTGGAAAGGCATCAACTCTCACATTTCTCTCTGGCAACTGAATTGTTCCGAGGCTACTTTCATACCCTAAGATACGCCGCACACTGCTTAGAAAGTGCCGTACGTAGTCGTAGGTGTGAAAGCCGACAAGATCTGCGCCCAAAACGCCGCGTAGCAATTCCTCTCGTTCTGGCAGCAGACGAAAGATTTCGTAAGAAGGAAAGGGCGTGTGAAGAAAAAAACCAATAGAAATATCTCGGTGACTTTGTCGCAAAAGCTCAGGCAGGAGCATCAGCTGATAATCATGGACCCAAACTTGCGTATTTTTTTCGATAAAACTTTTGGTTGCTTTATAAAACAGTTGGTTGACCGCTTTATACTGTCGCCAAAATGCTGAGCTAAAGCGAGCTTTGTTGGGAAAGTAGTGAAACAGTGGCCAAAGCGTAGCGTTACAGTAACCAGAATAATACGCGTCAATCTGAGCTTGGGTTAAAAATACTGGGTGGCAATTGTGTTTCTTAAGTTCGCTAATAATATCTTTTTTATCTTGAGCAGTCAGATTGTCGGATGCAATACCTGGCCAGCCAATCCAAATATTGTTTTTTGGTTTAGTGACTGATGAAATTCCAGTAACTAGGCCGCCCGCACTTGGCAAATATAAAAGCTTACCGTTCTCTTTAGCAACAGTAAATGGTAGACGCGTCGAAAGAATTATGAGTTTCGAGCTTGCCACTGTGACTCCACTTGCTCCCAACCCAACTTTATTATACGCCTATACCTTAGCAGCAGCCTCAAGAGTAGCAATGTCGAGCTTCTTCATCTTTAGCATTGCATTTACTTGTTCTTTGGTTTGCAATAGTTCGCCCATGTTTTTTGGAATTATCTGCCAACTTAGACCAAATTTATCCGTCAACCAACCGCATTGTTCAGCTTCAGGCACTGCTGACATTTTTTCCCAAAAATAATCTATTTCCGCCTGGTCTTCACATTCTATAAAAATTGAAATTGCGGGTGAGAATTTAAAGATTGGTCCACCGTCCAGCGCGTAAAATCTCTGTCCAGCAAGTTTGAAAGTCCCATTTAAGACCTGGCCTTCCATACCTGCCATTGGACCCTCACTGTAACCTTCTGGATAACGTACAATGTCTACTACTTCTGAATCTTCTGCATCTTTGCTCGGCGAGTTTTTAAACGTCTCAACATAGAAATTCATTGCTTCTTCGGCATTTTTATCAAACCATAAAAATGTAACAACCTTTTGCATAAATCCTCCATTAGTGTCACTAGTGTATCAGTATAATGTATGTCTAACTGTGATATTTTCTAAGCTATAATCTGAATATGGCAAAAACAACCTATTTGGCTCTACTCAGAGGTATAAACGTGGGTGGCAACGCACGTGTTGAAATGTCACGGCTCAAGCAAGCTTTTGAGCGAATTGGACTCGCAAACGTCACTACCTACATAAATTCCGGTAATGTCATCTTTCAGAGTGATAAGGACACAAAAGAACTGGTCACAGCCATAGAAAATGAGATCAAAAATGAATTTGGCTTGGATGTACCAGTGGTAATTCGTTCATTGAAGCAAATGCAAGTCGTTAGCACGGCCTTGCCCGTATCATGGCTTAATAATTCTGAAGTAAGAACTGATGTTTTATTCTTGTGGGAAGATGTCGCTACACCAGACATAATGAATCAAATTGTCACTCGTCCAGAGATTGATAATGTCAAATACATTGATGGAACAATTTTATGGCACGTTACACGACCAAATCAGACAAAAAGTGGTCTACTCAAAGTTATAGGAACACCACTTTATAAGCGAATGAGCGTACGAAATGCTAACACAGTTCGAAAACTTTGTGAGCTAATGGAGGCTGTAGAATATGGCCATTAAACCTGTTTGTGACAAATGCGGTAAAGAGCTACTTGAATTTGGCGGTATACTACTTGGCCCTCCCGACAAAGCAGGAAAAGTAAAGAAATATCATCTTTGTGTCTTGTGCTATCTCAAGGTAGTTAAAACATTTAAACGCCAGGGGGCCCGGTAATACTTCAGGCTTCTTTAGTGGCCATATAGTGGTCTCTAGAGATATAAATACCAAATATAATTAACCAGATGGTTTGTGGATAGGCAGCAAGTCTTTCTGTGCCACCGCTTCCAAGGCCTAAATAAATGTGAGCTGTAAATAGTACAAGTCCAACTAGAGCTAGTACTCCAAGATAAAGCGTAAGATCCTTTAACCAGCGCGGAACTTCAAGTACAAAACTGAGGACAATGAGGCCGATATTGCCAATCAAAAAGGGAAGCAGTGCACCAATGTAGTGCAGTGTACTATTTGAATTTTCAGGAAACAAACCAACAAGAACCGTGCCAAAAGCCGCAATACCCATAAAACCAAAGCCAATAGCACTACCGGTTGTCTCTTTAAATTCCTGATAAATCAGAAGCGAACCAATCATCATGGTCAGACCGAGCGCAATAAACGAAGCGTTCATAAGACTGTGCTGAGGGGAGCACACGTATCTTTCAAAATAAGGACCACAAACGGTATTACCGAGGTCACTGATTGGATTTAGTAAAATACTATAAGGCGTTTGCCACTCCTGGGCCACGATAATTTGAATCGCAAAGTACTGTAGGCTAATAATCCAAAGAATTGGTCCAAGGTAAGGAAAGCGATCAGTGAAGGTCTGGACCTTCTGCATCAGTTGTTTAGATTTTTGCATATTGGGCGCTATGGTTTAATGTTGTAGTTCTGGTTTAGTATGTTGCTTGGGTCGTATTGCTGCTTAATTTTTACAAGTCGTGCGTATGTTTGTTTCGGAAATATTTTTGCTACATCTTCATCACTCGCGGTACTCATAAAGCCTGAATAGGCTCCCACTCCAAATGCTGCGATAGTTTCCCAAGCCTGTAGTGCTTTTTCTGCTTCTTGATCTGATGCAGTCAGTGGTACGAAAGTTGGTGAAAGGAGAAGTGCCTCGCTATTTCGATAGGCAAAAGCAGTCGCATGTGGGTCTATTTTGCTCACTGCACCACCAAGAGGACGAATTTGAAGTACGAGATCGGACTTAATTTCACGAGCTTTCACGATAGTATCGATGAGTTCATCACTAAATTCATCTACAAATACATTTTTAACAGTTATTTTTACGCCTTCAGGTGGATGAGCATCTTCAAGCACTTCTGCGTAATATTTTTCTTTTACATCTTCGCTTACAACTTCGCCTAATGCTTTTAGTTCTGCAATAACCTTACTGGCCGCTGCTTTATCATCATTTGCGTAACAACACATCATCATAAACATCGGTGGATTACCCATAAAAGAAGGCAAAATATTGATAATGATACTCAGTGCTTCATCAGCGGTGCGCATATAATCACGCCATTTCTTTAACACACCGCCCACATCATCAAGACTAAAGATAACTATACCTGCAAAGACCTTGTTAACTCTGTGAGCTCTAAACTCAAAGTTTGTCACAATACCAAAGTTGCCACCACCTCCACGAATAGCCCAAAAAAGATCAGGGTTTTTGGTTTTGTCTGCACGAATTGTCTTGCCGACTGGTGTCACTACATCAGCTGCTACTAAACTATCAATGGCCAGTCCGTATTTGCGTACCATCCAGCCTATGCCGCCACCAGTAGTTAACCCACCAACTCCAACGGTCTTCGTATCTCCTGAAGACAGTGCTAAGCCATATTCTTTAAGAGTATTGGCAACATCTATCCATTTGGCACCAGCACCAACTTTTACTAACCCTTTGTCTTTATCAACAACTTCGACCTGGTTGAAGTTTGAGAGATCAATCACTAAACCCTTGTTGTTCGTGCTGAAGCCAGCTACGCTGTGGCCACCGCTTCGTACCGAAAGGGTTAGCTGGTTTTCAACGGCAAAGTCTACTGCACTTACAATATCTTTATTGTCGACTGGTTGAAGTACAATAGCCGGCCTACCTTTGACCGAGATAGTGTTCCGTACATCTTCGTATTTTTCATCTTCTGGTAAAATGACGTTTCCTGAAAAGCCTTTTTTGAGCAAATCAACCATATCTTTATTCATACTTGTATAATACCAAACATCGTGAGTGATAAGACTACCTCATCAATTTCTGTCCGGAGACTGCGTATTGGTGTTTTAATGCTTCTCGTATGGTGGATACCAGTCTGGCTACTAGCTCCTATCTTCACCAAAATATTACACGATATAGGAATTGATCTAAGCGTTGCGCAAGTCACAATTATTATTGCCATTATCCAGACCATTATCGGACTGTTTGGGGCATGGCTGGCTGGTCCACAAATAGTCAGCATAGTTCGAAAGCAGTCATTTAAAAAGGCGCCCAATGTTATGTGGCATATTCTTGTAAGCGGCCATATCAAACCATAAGCGTGATATAGTAAACTGCAGTGAAAAGCGGTAAGGTTACTCTTGTTATTCTAGGTTTTTTGTTGATAGGCGCGCTCGGGGGCGGGTTGTTATATGCAGCTACGAATCACTTTCTAAATAACACCACGGAAGGCAGTATATGTAAAACCACTGGCACACACTATTCGGTCACAATTCAGAGCGACATCTTCTCTGAGAAACAAATAAACGGCCGCCTGTGTGACACATTGACAATTACCAATGCTGATGACAAAGTCCGCAATATTGCCTTTGGAGAACACGACAATCATGAACCATACAATGGTATATCAGAAAAGGTTCTTCAAAAGGACGGTAACTTTACTTTTACATTTGATAAAACCGGCCGATTCGAAGTTCACGACCATCTAGAGGACGCGACGCAAACTTTCTTTACGGTCATCAATTAGCTCGTCAGCAACTGCTATTTTGTGTTTATACTCTGGCGCAACGAGATTGGAAAGCGCCCAGTTGAAGTAGTGGCTTGGCAACTGTGCGAGTGCTTGCGAGTTTTTGCCAAACAGCTTGACCAGTGCTTGTTTACCTATACGGTCATACTCCTTAGCTTTAGCTAATGTTTTATCAATTGTGCCGTTTTCTAGCAGTAATTTAATTAATGCATCATGTGGACCATTCTTTTTGGCCAACTCCTTTTCTACAAAGTCACGTTCTGAACTTTCAAGAGACAAAATAAGCGGCAACGCGTAAATACCCTCTTTGATATCATTACCAACAGGCTTGCCCATGAGTTTTTCCGTTGAAATAAAATCGAGAACATCGTCGACAAGCTGAAAACTCATGCCAAAATCATTACCAAAATTCGAAAGTGACCTAAGTTGATCTTCTGTCTGGTTCGTACAAATGCCACCCAGCACACAGGCTGCTGCCATTAACGCAGCAGTCTTGCCATAGAGGGCTCTCTCCATCTGATCCTCGGTTCTGGCAGAGTTATATTGAACAGCCAGTTCAGCGCTTTGGCCCCTGCATAATTGCGCAATAGTCTCAGCAGCAAGAATACCAGCTGATTGATTAACTTCTGCCGCCAACTTACAAGCTTTTGCAAATAGGAAATCTCCACCTAGAATGGCATAATTAAGCCCCTCAAGGGTATTAATCGTCGGTATATTCCAACGAGTTGAAGACTCATCGATAATGTCGTCATGAATCAAGCTACCAATATGAATCAGTTCCACAGCCGCAGCGCACTTTATTACAGATGTCGTAATCTCTTCATTGAATATCAATGCTGAAGCAATAACCAGTGAAGGACGAAGACGTTTGCCATGTGCTTTGGTTAGTCTAAGCACGGCATTTGTTAATTCTGACTGCTCACCTCCAAGAGAAGTGTCCATACAAACTTCAACTTCCTTCAAGTATTTGGGCAGGTCAGGTATATCTAATACATCAGCTAAATCGAACGCTTTAGGCATACTTACTACTATACAATGAGGCCTCTAAGACAAATACGAAAGTGCTATAGTATTAGCTGATTATGAGCAGTGTGAGGGTAACAATAAAAGAAACAATTCGTGCTTATTACTATTTGACCAAACCTGGAATTATTTACGGCAACTCCGTAAATGCTGCCGCTGGCTTTTTGTTGGCTTCGGCGGGCGATATCGATTTTTTACATCTTTTTGAAACATTGGCGGGCATAGCACTAGTCATGGCTTCGGCCTGTGTTTTTAATAATTTTGTTGATAGAAACATTGATGACAAAATGGCGCGCACAGAGAAAAGGGCACTTGTGACAGGAACTATATCAACTAGTAATGCCTTAGCTTTTGGGGCGATGCTTGGGATCCTGGGTTTTACCATCTTGTCTTTTTATACTAATCAGTTGACTGTTTGGCTTGGTGTAATTGCATTTGTTGATTACCTCGTTTTCTATGGCATTGCCAAACGTAAATCAGTATTTGGAACTATTGTGGGAAGTGTCGCGGGTGCCTTGCCGCCTGTTGCTGGTTATACAGCTGTTACCGGTCATTTTGATGCCGGGGCGTGGATATTGTTCTTTATTTTTGTCTTGTGGCAAATGCCGCATTTTTACGCAATTGCGATGTATCGATTTGATGACTACAAAAAAGCTGGTTTGCCCGTGTTGCCCGTAGTCAAGGGAACCCAGCAAGCCAAAATCCAAGTATTAGCCTACATTGTTGCGTTTATTATTGCTTGTTCACTCTTAACCGTCGGAGGATATACCGGCATTGTTTACTTGATAGTTGTTAGTTTGGTTGGGTTGTATTGGCTATGGATTGGAGTTAAAAACTATAACAAGCTTTCTGATAAAGCCTGGGGCAGGAAGATGTTCTTGTTTTCGCTTGTCGTGACGCTGGTTGTGGCTATTATGTTGTCCGTCGGACCAGTATTAGCGTGAATTACTTCTTTTTATCAAGTTAACCGGGGCCATGGTATAGTTATACTATGATTATGCTTACGTTTTGATGGAGCGTGGTTAATGTCAGAAATAAATAAAAAGAGACAAAGTCAGGGTCCATTAGTTGGGATCATATTCTTTGCGTTTATTATTTTTGCGTTGCTCCTAAGATATCTGTTGAAAGGTACAAACATAGCACTGCTTAACCCTAAAGGGCTAATTGCTCATGAACAGCACAGTCTTATGACCTTTACCCTAACCGTGCTGCTGGCAGTTGCCATTCCATCGCTTTTTATCCTGTTCTTTACTGCATGGAAGTATAGAGAATCGAACACAAAAGCTAAATATAGTTCCTCGGCCGTACCAAGCAAATTCGTTGTGGCCATCATCTGGCTCACCCCCCTCACTATTCTAGTAATTCTTGCTTCTACCATGATACCCGCTACTCGTAAGTTAGCTCCCCAGAAAGTAATTGCTGCCGATGCTAAACCGCTTACTATTCAAGTCATATCTCTGCGCTGGAAATGGCTGTTCATCTACCCAGAGCAAAAGATTGCTTCGCTTAATTTTGTTCAACTTCCGCTGAATACGCCGGTAACCTTTGAAATGACAGCTGATGAAACACCAATGAGCTCGTTCTGGATTCCCAACCTTGGCGGTCAACTCTATACAATGACTGCCCACGTCAACCGGTTGAACCTGATGGCTACTGCGCCAGGAGATTACCCAGGCAGCTCGGCCGAAATAAATGGAGCTGGCTTTGCTGGGATGAAATTTACGGCCCGTGCCAGTTCAAGTGAGGATTTTGACAGTTGGGTACAGTCAGTAAAACAATCTCCCGATGTGCTCGATACGAGTACATACCACAACCTACTAACGCCCAGTGAGTATAATCCGTCGGTGTTCTACTCAGCTTTTGAGCCGTACACCTATGCAAATGTGATTAGTAAGTACGAGGGGCCAGGGGGGCATTCGCACTAGTCATGAAAGAATTCCTCATTGGCAACTTAACCTGGGATTCGCTACCACACGAATGGTTTACTATTGGTGGGACGATAGCATTTTTGCTTCTAGGTTTGACCGTCATTTTGCTTTTAACCCTTACAAAACGATGGAAATGGCTCTGGAACGAGTGGCTAACATCTGTTGACCCAAAACGGATTGGCATTATGTACTTTATTGCAGGCGGGGCCATGCTCGTTCGTGGAGGTCTGGATGCCTTGATGATCTGGCTCCAGCAAGCTTTATCATCGGGTAGTTCGCACGGATACTTATCGGCCGATCACTTTCAACAGATTTTTACAGCCCACGGTAATATCATGGTCTTCTTCGTGGCTATGGCACTTATTTTTGGACTCATAAACTATATCGTGCCCCTGCAGATTGGCGCCCGCGATCTGGCATCACCCTTTATGAACACACTAGGATTTTGGCTATTCATTGGCGGGGTAATAATGGTGAACATGTTCTTTATTTTTGGTGGGCATTATGCGGCTACGGGTTGGTTGGCAGTTCAACCACTAGCAGCCAAGCAATTTAGTCCTGGAACAGGGGTAGATTACTGGATATGGAGCCTTATGATCTCTGGCATTGGTACGACGCTTGGCGCAATCAACTTTATTATGACCATCCTAAAAATGCGCGCGCCCGGAATGACGCTCGGGAAAATGCCATTGTTTACCTGGGGATCGCTGTTCAGTATGCTCATGGCAGTTACCATTTTCCCGTTACTTACCGCTACGCTCTTTTTGGTCTATTTTGACCGAGCCCTGGGAACCCACTTCTTTACGACCCTCGGCGGTGGTAACCCCATGATGTATACCAATCTCATCTGGATGTGGGGACACCCCGAAGTATATGTGCTGGTGTTGCCGGCTTTTGGCGTCTTTTCGGAAGTCGTTTCTGTATTTAGTCGCAAGCCAATTGCTAGCTATATGTCTGCGGTTCTGGGAATGTTTGGTGTCTCTGCGCTGGCACTTTCGGTATGGCTACACCATTTCTTTACTATGGGTGCGAGCGCAGATGTCAACGCGTTCTTTGGACTCATGACAATAATCATTGCAGTTCCAACATCCGTTTTGGTATTTAACTGGATAGCCACGATGTACAAGGGACGGATCCGATTTGAAACGCCAATGCTGTGGTTCCTGGGATTTGTCAGTGTCTTTGCTCTAGGGGGTATAAGTGGTGTGATGCTGGCCATGCCGCCAGCTGATTTTCAATTTCATAATAGCTTATTCCTGGTAGCGCATTTCCATTCAACGGTCATTGGAGGTGTGCTGTTTGGTATCTTCTGTGCAATTTCGTATTGGTTTCCTAAGTTTACGGGGCTCAGGCTTAATGAGCGGCTTGGCCGGTATGCATTTTGGTGCTGGATAACAGGCTTTTGCTTGTCGTTTATACCAATGTACATATTAGGGTTTATGGGAGCCAGCAGACGGCTTGACCATTACGACGCGTCAACTGGTTGGCAGCCGTTGTTTGTGCTCATGCTGCTCGGTGGAATTGTTATCGCAATTGGTGTTGCGCTGCAACTTGCTCAGATTTTAGCAAGTTTTATTCAAAAGAACCGTGTTAGCAACGACCCGTGGGATGGTAGAACACTAGAATGGGCTACCCCATCACCACCGCAATCTTATAATTTTACCGTTATTCCAAAAGTAACGTCTGGTGACGCATATTGGAAAATGAAGCAGCATAGCCAGCCAAAACCCGAATACGAAGATATCCATGTGCCCAAAAATACCGCTGCAGGTATATATATTTCAGCCTTTGGCACTCTCGCTTGCTTTGGCTTTGTCTGGAATATTATCTGGCTAGCTGCGGTATCCATACTGGGCGTTATCATATCGCTCATTATGCGTACCTTCAATGAACACACCGAGTATACCCTTACTGCTGCTGAAGTTCGTGAGCTTGAAGAGGCAAGAGCACGTAAAGATTTGGCCGCTGGTCCAACCCGCGGTAACGAGACGGTAGAAGATATGGGGCTTGGCGAACTCATACGTGTCGTGCTTGCTTTTGCCCTAGACATAATACGAAACAAACGGTGGCGGACATGACAACACACGAACTAAGCCACCACGAAGCTGAAGCCAATGATCGAACTATGTTCGGCTTTTGGATTTACCTGATGACTGATCTTCTGATGTTCGCAGTCTTATTTGCGGTGTATTCAGTGCTACGCAATAGTACGTTTGGGGGAGAGACCGGACGTGAACTTTTCAGTTTGCCCTTAGCATTAACCGAGACAATTATTCTTCTCACGAGTAGCTTTACATGTGGGATTGCCATGATTGCAGTCCGGCAACGCAAAAAGCTCCAAACACTCGTATGGTTTAATATTACATTTGCATTGGGTCTGGCTTTTTTGCTGCTAGAGATCAACGAATTCGCCAAACTTATCCGCGAGGGTCACACACTTCACAGCAACGCTTTCATGTCATCCTACTTTGTGCTCGTCGGAACTCACGGACTACATATCACAAGTGGCCTGCTCTGGATGGCAATCACCATAGGATTCATTGTAAAACGAGGACTCAATTCGCACCTGGTGCGTAAGCTGACATTGATAAGTCTGTTTTGGCACTTCCTAGATATAGTGTGGATCTTTATCTTTACTATCGTGTATTTGAGGGCTTTCGTATGAGCAATACTGAGCACGGTACAACAAGGTCTTATGTAATCGGGTTTTTGTTGTCTTTGGTGTTTACCCTAATCCCATACTATATGGTGGTAAACCACTCTGTTTCAGGCAATGCATTACTGGCAACTATCTTGGGTTTTGCCGTGATACAAATGATCATTCAAATAACGTTTTTTTTGCATCTAGGGCGCGGACCAAAGCCAAATTGGAACTTATTCTTTTTTGTATCGACAGTAGGCATAATTCTGATCGTAGTAGGAGGTTCCATAGTGATTATTAACAACCTACATTACAATATGCAGCCATCAGACCAGACTAAGAAACTAATAAATGACGAGGGTATCTACCAGGTCAGTGGCGAGCTAACTGGCGCGTGCCAGGGACAGCACGCCAATCACCAAGTTACCATCCAAAACGGCCAGGTAAGTCCTGAGCGAACCGTTGCTTTCAAATGCGACACTCTGACATTTATCAATGAGGACGGCAGAGCGCATGAAATTGTTTTCGGAATATATCCCGGGCACGAATCATATGCCGGGGAGTCAAACCTGTCTGTTCGAAAGGGGATGAACCAAACGATTCCACTTTCCGAATCCGGTACGTATCATTTCTACGACCAACTACATTCTGCAACAGTTGGCGTCTTTACAGTAAGTCAGTAATTAGGCTTGCTGAGTGCGATAAGTTTGTCGGCCAGTTCAGAGGGTGGAGTCTCGGCCTTGATAAAGTAGCCATCAATATGTAGTTTATAGGCCTGGTCAACGGTTTTTGGCTCTTTAAAATCACTCAAGATAACAATCTTGGTTTGCTTGGGGCGGTTTTGAAACTTTTCAAGAAATTCAATGCCATTTACTTTGGGCAATAGCAGATCAAGGATAATAAAGTCATATTCCTTTTGAGCAACTTTTTCGAGTGCAGCGGCCCCATCAGACGCAATATCGACATTGAAATAGTGTCCCTTAAGCGCTGTGCCGTACAAATGCTGTATAACCGGAAAGTCCTCAATGAGTAGTAATTGCTTGTCCACTGTTTTTACCTCGTTTTAATGTTACCATGACTTTTGTTCCTGTCTTATCCGTCACCACGTGTAAGGAACCTTCGTGAGAATCGATAATTTTTCTGGCTACAAACAGGCCCAGTCCCAGACCTTGTATGGCATGGTCGCCCGAAATATCGACGCTATACTTTTGAAACAGCTTGGATTTGGTCTCTTGACTCATGCCACTGCCGCTGTCTTCAATTTTGACAACCACATGACTGCCAGCTTTACGAGCTGCGACAACGACGGGGGTACCCGCTTGGCTGTACTGAAAAGCATTATCGAGGATATTAGTGAATGCGGTACTAAGCTTTTCGCTATCACCCAAGACAGCCAGAGACATGTCCTCGAGGTTTAGTTTGAGATCCTCACTCCGCCTATGCGTCTCCGCACTTCTATAGGCCAACTTCTGGAGCAGTTGTGGCAAGTCAATATTCTCAAAATGACTCACGGTCTTTGGCGTGGCCGCAGTTTCAAGCAAATTGTTAAGCAGTTGCATAAGACCTTGGTTTTCAGTCTTGAGCATTTCGATATATTTCTGCTGTTCTTCAGGAGACTCAGGGGCAGTGTGTTCTAGCTGATCTATAATTGCCCCAGCAGTTGAGGCAGGGTGCTTTAATTGGTGTGTTAGAAGTGCTAGAAACGCATCATAGGCACGCTCGCGGGTGTCATTAATTGAAATACGCATGAGATACACAACCAAACGAGCCAGAATAAGGTAGAACGCTGGATAAAACACCAGAGGAACCAAAGCAGAATTAAGATACAAGGTCATGCTGCTATTTGCCATTGCCAAAATAACACTCAAAATATACCCTAAACCAGCTAAAATAGCGGTAAGGTAGACAATACTTTCAGAGAATATTAGTCCAGCAGCTACTATTGGAATGGCAAAAAGGGCAGTGGTACGTGCATCCAGGCCTCCTTGGCTATAGGTAACATACGACGCAACCGCCAAATCGAGCAAGAGTTGCAAGACCAGAAAACCTTGGGTAATCCGTAAGTTTGCTTGTAATTTTCTGTTTATGAGCATCAAGAGCGCATTAAAAGCCAATACCACCACGCCAATGACTAGATAATGCCGAGCTACTCTCCACGGTTGACCAGCGATTAAGCTTGATACAGCCGCAATAGAGGCCAGCAAACTAATATAAAACCAACGCAGACGAATAAGTCGTGCTTTTTGTTCTTTAAGCGTAGCTATCTGTTCTTTTTCGCCTACGACGTTGAAGCGGCTTAAGTCCATAGATTGTTTTTGTATGAACCGTTTACGGTTGTTATTACACTAATCGTACACTAACTTGATGCAGTTAGAAATGCTCGCGGATGTGGTTCATGGAAAATTCCCAATGCGCATCGGTCTTTTTGTCTGGGTTAAAGATATTGTCCGGATCAAACAGCGCTTTGACTTGTTTGAAATAACGCATAATGTTGCGCGAGTACATAAGATGCAACCACGGACCGCGGCTCATACCATCGTTGTGTTCACCTGATAAAGATCCACCGTAGCTAAGTACCAAATTATTGACTTCCCGCATAGCAGGAGCCAGCTTAATGCGTTCCAGTTTTTCTTCAATCTTCATAAGAGGAATTACATGGAAGTTGCCGTCTCCCATATGGCCGGCTACAGTTGCCATTAGTTTATAACTATCTAATATAGTGCGTAGTTCTGGCAAGAAATGGGGTAGATGTTCTGGTGGTACCACTAGATCATCAATAAATGGGGCAGTGTGCTTGTCTTTGACCTTTTGTCGCAGTAGATTAAAGCTTTCACGTCGCATAATCCAGAATTTACGTGATTTTGCTTCAGTTTCGTCCTCTTCAAATAGCGCTTCGTGTCCATACGGCTTTAATGCTTCACGTAGTTCATGCACTTTGGTTGAAATTTCATCTGGAGAGTCACCTTCAAACTCAATCAGTAACACCATTTTAGGAATACCACGGAAGAGCTTGAGGGCTTCAGGGAACAGCTGTAAACCAAGTTTTACTAATCCTCCCCAGCCCAAGGTCTTTTTAAAAAAGAAGAACAGTTTAAAGCTTAGAAGTAAGGTGTAGTTGTCAAACCCCTCAAAAGCCACTGGCTTGAATTTCATGACATCGTTTATAAGTGTTCCTAGGTCGTGTGTGTCACGCAAAAACATAACAAGAGTTCCAGTATGAGGCGCATGCGGAACCAATCGAAAATGAATGTCAGTGACAATTCCAAGGGTTCCTTGCGACCCAATGATTAATTGAGTCATATCAAATATGCCGGTATCACGATCCCAGATATTCCATAGATGATAGCCAGTTGAATCTTTTGAAACTTTTGGTTTAGCAGCCTTAATCTCGTCATAGTTTTTGTCAACAATCTCGAACAGCTCTTTGTACAAACGCCCTTCAAAGTCATCTTGAGCCATTTTTTTATCAAGATCGGTTTTGGTCAGTGGCTTCACAACGTATTCATTGCCATCAGCTAAAACTACTTTTAGTTCCGTTACAAATTTTTCAGTTTTACCATAGCGCAGCGAGAGTTCACCACCGGAATTATTGGCCACCATACCCCCCACTGTACACAAATCACGGCTGGCGGGATAACAGGGAAGAATTGCACCATGCTCAAGAGTCTTAATTTCAAAATCGCGGTAATGTACACCCGGTTGAACATGGGCACTGCGTGGTCCGACCTCTTTGATTTGATTAAAGTGTTTGGTCATATCCAAAATAATTGACTGGTTGATTGCTCCACCGCTCATGTCAGTACCGGCCGAACGGGCTGTAATTGAAATGTGCTTATCGCGAGCTTTTTTAGCCGCAGACACAAAACGCACAACGTGTTTAATATCCTCACTATTCTGCGGATAGACTACTAGCTCTGGTACCAACTCAAACATACTGGCATCATGACTATAAAATGATCGAGTTTCTTCAGAATTATCAATTTCGCCCTTTATCAGGGGAGCTATTTCTGTTTTTAGATCCACCATATTACTCTCAAGCTTAACCGTTATGGTCACTTCGGTCAACAGTAGTAGCATTTTCGCTGGATACTTGGTACGATAGCCGTAAGCATGAAGACAAAAGTAGTCGTTGTCGGTGGCGGCTTTGCCGGGATACGGGTTATTCGAGGGCTATCTGGTGCCCCTGGCATTGATGTAACGCTTATTTCAAATCAGCCTGACTTCCGTTATAGCCCGGCACTGTATCGAACTGCTACCGGTAGGCGCAAACGTGAATCGTTTATTCCACTCGAGTCTCTGATAGCTGGAATGCCAAACGTGCATTTTGTTCAAGCTACTGCCAGCAAAATTAATAGAGCGAGCAAAACCATTAGCACCCATGACGGAACAGAATATAGATATGACTACTGTGTGTTGGCTCTGGGGGTTATAACCAATTACTTTGGTATTCCCGGACTTGATGAATTTTCGTATGGCATTAAGTCTGCACACGAGATTACCCGGCTGAAGCATCATTTACACTCTAAACTTATTGATTCTCAGGCTATGGACCAAAATTATGTCATCGTTGGCGGCGGGCCAACTGGTGTAGAGCTAGCTGCTGAACTAGGAAGTTATCTCAAACGCATTGCCAGAGCGCACAGAGTGCGCCGAAGCAAGGTTAGTCTGGAGCTAATCGAAGCTGCTCCGCGCTTGCTACCAACTCTTAACCCCAGGGCTAGTCGACTTGCCAAAAGCCGCTTAAGAAGCTTGCACGTGCGCGTCATGACCAATAAACACGTTGGTGGAGAGACGGCTCAAACCTTAAAGGTAGATGACCGTTCTATACCAACGCAAACGGTTATTTGGACAGCGGGCATGAGTAATAGCCCGTTTTTTGCCCATAACGCTACACAATTTAGCTTTGATCAGAAAAAACGTGTTGCTGTGGATCAATATTTACAGGTTGATCCGCATGTATTCGTAGCTGGAGATAATGCTTCTACTAAATATGGCGGTTTGGCATTAACGGCTGTTCACAATGCCACGGCCATTGCTCATAATATTCGCCGACTATCCAGTGGCAAGAAGGCCCGTGCTTACAAACCGCTCAAACCCATATCTGCCGTACCACTCGGTCGAAACCGAGCAATAATTCAGTATGGGCCATTTACATTTGATGGTGTTCTCGGTGGAGTAATTAGGCGTATTGCCGATCTGGTTGGCTATGCCGACATCATGGGCTATGTACCAGCTCTCAAACTGTGGATGAAACAAGAATCATATGAAGAGACCTGCAAGGTATGTAGATCTCCTCAAGTAAGCACACCAGCTGCGGATTAGCATTTACGGTGTTGGAGCTGTGTATAACTGCCGAAAAACGGTAGAATGTAGCTAGTGGAGAGTTTTACCGCGGAGTATAAAAA
>CAZPPF010000002.1:24435-42229 GCA_964588395.1 uncultured Candidatus Saccharibacteria bacterium
CGGGAGTGTCACCAGATACTGCGGTGCAGAAGGCTCAAGCCGATATTGCCTGGGCTAAGACGGCTGGACGCACCATAACAAAGGCTTTTAACCAGGTCGGAAGACTATCTCCAAAAACAATTGACGTGCTAACTACTGAACTTGATTCAATACTATCTTCCCAAATTAATTCCGAGCTAGGACACATCTGTATAGATGAGCTGCGCGATGCCACACAAGCTGCCAGCAGTTCAGGTAAGACCGCGCCATTAAGCGCTTTCAAGAAAAAGTGGCTTACCAGTGAAGAAGGAAAACTCTACTTTAAGCCTATCGACCAACTCAATAAACTCTTGGCCCTTTCTGAGCTTTACGGTGCATACGAAACAGAACTCAAAACACGCAATCTCTATGACTATGACGATATGATCTTGTTTGCACTTGAAAAACTTGAATCGAGCCATGAATTTTTGGCTAACGTGCAAGAAACGTTTCAATACATCTTGGCAGACGAGTACCAAGATACTAATGCCGCTCAAGCAAGAATTATTAATCTAATTGCTAACAATCCGGTTCATGAAGGGCGACCAAATGTCATGGTAGTAGGTGATGACGACCAAGCCATTTACGGATTCCAAGGGGCTTTAGGCGATGTTTTAATGGATTTTCGCGAACGCTGGCGTGATGTCCAGGTGGTAACGCTCAAAGATAATTACCGCTCAACACCGAGCATTATCGACACCGCGAGAGCAGTTATTACCCGTGGGCAAAACCGACTCGAAAACTACTATGAAGATATCGATAAAACGCTTAACTCAAATACTAGCTATCCAAATAATTTGCCCATGCAATTTGAAACTGCCTCACCTGAGGCTGTGGTTGAAAAAGCAGTTGCAGTGGCCAAAAGCAGTTCTGGCGAAAAGCAATTGGCAATTATTGCCACCAAACACAAATACTTACGCGAGCTAGCTGACCGTTTGGATGCCGCCAAAGTAGGCTACTACTATGAGGGCCGTGAAGACCTCTTAAAAGATCCAGCCATGACACAACTTCTATTACTGGCTGATATGGCACTGGCGGTACGTCAAAAAGAATACAACCGTACGAGTTATGTACTGCCTGAACTTATAGCTACCGGTTTAGTATCACTTCCACGAGCGGTGGCTTGGCAAGTAGCGTTACATGCCAAAGGCCAGAAATCTAGTTGGTGGGAAGCGGTCTCAGCTTTCAAGGAGAGTGATGCTCAGGCTGCAACGCGGGACCTTAAGGCGTTGGCTGCATCTATAGACCCACAGGATGTATTAGCAAGCCTCAAAGCTATTGCCAGTCAGTACCATTTACGGCTAGTGCAAAAAATTCGTCGCCTGCGTGAACACGCACTAACGTACTATGGCCGCGAAGATATAAGCCTCGGCGAACTATTGCGCTACACCGAACTTTGCAAACAAGCTGGCGTTAGTCTAGACCAAACCATTATCAAAGGAAGTAAGCGGGCGGGAGTGGTTCTATTGAGCGCGCATAGGTCTAAAGGGTTAGAGTTTGATCGCGTATATATTCTGCATGCCGATTACTACACGTGGTTCAAAGAAGGCGGTCGCCGAAACAACTTGGTTTTGCCCGAAAGCTGGAAATATCTTGAACCACTGGCTACAACCATAGATGACCGTCTACGTCTTTTGTATGTTGTCATGACCCGCGCCAAGCAAGAGTTAGCACTCATTAAAGGCGGTAGGGGCAGCGAAGGACTACCTGGGGTCGAAGATATTCGAATTGAGCAACACCTGAGTGAGCAGCTTGAAGCTTTTAATGTACCCAAGGAGCAGACTTGGCGCAGTTGGTATATGCCTAAGACCGTCAAAGAAACAAATGCGCTCAAAGACTTACTCAAACCAACACTTGATAATTATCACTTGAGTGCTACGCACCTAACCTCCTTTCTGGATGTGGTGCACGGCGGACCAACCATGTTTTTTACGAACAGTCTACTTGGAATACCCGAACCAGTTCATCCCGAAGCAATTTTTGGTAACCATGTTCATAAAACACTTCATTTTGCTCAAGATTATCTGAATAAAACCGGCAAATTTCCGACCAAAACCAAACTTGATTCTTTTATCAAAAAAGAACTGCCAACTCTTGATGAAAACCGTGCGATTGATATTGTCGAAACAGTCGAAGGCTTTTTGAACCATAGCCACATATTGCAGCCAGGTGGCAGGGGAGAATATAGCTTTAGTAGTCAGAATCTCGAAACGGCAGATGTGCGCATAACCGGAACGGTTGATAATTACTTATTGAAAAACAGCGAGCTGACAATTACGGACTTTAAAACTGGTAGAGCGCTTAATTCTTGGCAAGTACGCGAAGATTACTACAAGCAAAAACTCCATCGCTTTCGTCAACAACTGATGGTCTATGAGCTGCTTTTTCGACTTAGTCCCGAATTCCAGAATATAGAGTCCGTTAGTTCTAGAGTAGCCTTTGTAGAACCCAGTCGTAGAGACGTTTACTACGAACTTATACTTGAGGCCACCGACAGAGAGCGAAATAAGCTTGAGACTTTATTGCAGGCTGTCTGGCAGAAGGTATTAAGCCTAGACCTCCCTGATGTGTCTGGCTATAGCCTCGATATGCAGGGTATCGAAACCTTTGAACAAGACTTACTTGAGGGAAACGTATAAAAAACCGCCCAGGAGGGGCGGTTTTAATCAAACTAGAAGTTTTATTTTCGTTTTTTAGATGTGGGCTTCTTGGCTTTAGAAACTGGCTTCTTGGTTGTCGAGTTAGTAACGACGGAGGCTTTGCCGCCCACTAAGGCAGGGGCAAACACGTAAGCATACAAGTTCATGCCCACCAATGCACCTGCCAAAGGAGCAACCGCATACGTCCAGCTCCAAGATTGAATGCCAATTGCTACAGCTGGGTTAAGAACTGCATTAGAAGCAAGCGAGGCGGCTAGAATACCGGCAAATAAGGAAATACCTTGTATTGCTGCTTTTTTGCTGTTTTCTACAACCTGAAATACCGAGCTCGCAACACCAAAAGTGAATATTCCGGCGCCGACTGCTTCTGCAACAAATATCTTCCATTCAAATCCACCGGTAACAAGGCTTTGCAGGTCACGACCTAGGTAATAGTTCATCAGTTGCCAAGCAGCCAAACCACCAAGGATTTGAGCTACAATATAGCTAATGGCTTTGAGGGTACCTATCTTACGGGTAGTCCAAAGACCAAAAGTCACTGCCGGGTTAATGTGTGAACCAGAAATATTTCCCACGCTCATGATCCAGACTGCTAAAACCCCACCAGCGGCCATTCCAGAAAATAGTGGAAATGACGTCCTCGCTACTATTGTATAGACAGCCATAGAAAGCACAGCTGTACCTAGAAATTCCGCCAACAATTGGGCGATTTTTGTTCTCCCGAACATAGACCCTCCAGTCTTACGTAGTTATATGCTATCTAGAATATAAGATTACTGTTCGTTTCGCAAGAAAACTAAGACAGTACTATTACAGGCATATTAGGCCCAAACAGTTTGCCGTGTGCAATTACGACAGACGACAAATCAAAGGCAAGCTCAAGCTTACGACGCTCACGGGCAGTGGTTGGAGCCAATGTGGCTGCAATTTCTTGCGCATAACCCTGGTGATACACAAAGACTTGATCTTCCATTTGAGCTAAGGCCTTTTGGTCTACGGTAATACCAGTTTTTTGAACCACTACGAGTGCTTTTTCATGGTGTCCATGAGTCTCATCGTGATCCGATTTTACAACTGATAAGTTTTGTCCGTTGTTCTTAGTCTTAAGCTCGTCACGGTGCTTAACAGCACTGTACGATTCATAAAAATTAGGCTGTGCTACTCGTGTTCGGGCTTCACCTAAAATTTCAGCTGTAAGCTGTTTGTCTTCTTCCGTCATGTCTTCAAAAGAAGCCTTACCGCTTAATGCGGCTAATGTTGTTAAAACCGGGTCAAGATCGCCACTTAGCGTTTCAGCAAGCGCAGAAGGAAAACCTTCATCAAAACCGCATTCTGTCTTATCTGGATTGTTGTACGCCAAATTCGATGTATGAGCACTATCTTCATATCCCTTGTCCGAGAGCACTTCGCCTACTTGGGACATTGGCGTATTAAAGCTGGCTGCATCTTTTTTTAGACCACTCCAGCCGGCTAAAACAGCAGCATGAGCAGTGGCGTTATACAAACCTCCAAATAATTGGTAAAGTGTCTCGGTTTCTTCGGTTTCATTTCCATCAAGGAGGCTTGGGTTAGCTTCTGCCTGGCTAGCAACACATAAAATGCATCGGCCATCACCGCAACAAGCAGTATTGGTTCGACTAACTTCTACTAAGTTATCTCGTACTTTTTCTTGGAGTCCAGAAAGTTCTTGCTCTGAAGTAACGGGAGAAACCACTCGTCCCGGGCCATCTTTACCAATAATCAGCCATGCGGCTGCAACGTCAACTTGGGTTGCCATTATTTCCATACGTCTTTCCTGCTCCCATGGAGTGTTAGTTTCTGTAAGCACAAATATCATCATACATGGCTCGTAACAGATTGCAAGCGAACAATGTGAGTTAAATCACATTTAGTTTTTTGAGCATATGAAATAATTACTCTTGTAAGGAGTCGCATGGCAAAAGAAGAAGCCCCTGCGGAAGCAGAAAGAATTCATATTCTCGAGGGTGTTTCACCCGAAGAGGTGGGAACTATAATGCTGGGGTTGCGTGACCACGATTATGAACATGCCGTATGGATCGAGGCGGTAGGTTCTAATGATAAAGTTGCCCGTTTTCTTATCGAAGTAAGCAACCGAAAATCTGACCCCCGTGCATTTTTTGAAGGCATGCATGTAATGGCTGCTATTACCCAGGGGCGTGGACGAGCCGATGCAGCTGAGCGTGCACTTTTAGCTTCTGCAGAAGAAACCACTGAAACTCCCACTCAACACAGGCGATTTGGCTTCCGTCGTCAAAGACGACATAACCATGAAGGGGTTGGTACTGTTGGGGCAACTACACTTACAATAGGTTTCTTGGGCCTAAAGATGTGGTTCGAAAGAGGTGCAGAGCCTAACGACGATGACGTCGCTTAAGACCGGCTACCTGTAAGCGCACCGCTTGACGGTCCATAAGACTTTGAGCGTGTTCAAGTGATACTTGGTCTTTGGCCTCGGATTTTAGTTTTTGAGCCAGCTCAAAAGCTTTTTGGACTTCTTGTTCGTTGATTTCGTCCGCATGGTCAGCTTCGTCCACCAGAACACGCAAGATATTGTTTTCAACTTCCACTACGCCACCACTGATAGCGAAGTGATCCATCATATCGTCACGGTCGCTGGCATTTCGGCGAATACTAACAACACCTGTTGTAGCAACACTAATCAGCGGCATGTGGCCGGGCATTACACCAATGACACCATCCATAGTCGGTAAGAGAATTTCATAAACCTCTTCACCAAATTTTATGCCGTCAAGTGTTACGAGCTGAAAAGTGATCATCGTCTGTTCTACCTTGTGGATCGGTCAGATTGCTCAATATCTGACATGCTTAATCCTGTTGGAGGTATTTCGTGGCCATTTAAAAGAATGCCATCACTTACAATTGATTCTAGTAATTCTCGTTCTTCGGCTGACAGTGGTTCATTTTGATCGGCGCTATCAGGTACATAGCCAGTTGAAAAATCTTTATCATACACAGCCATGCTTTGCCTTTTCATTGGTGATAGTTCTGGGTCGTGAGGCATTATTTCTTCTCCTTAACCTCTGTGATATCGCCTTTCATGTAGAAGGCGCTTTCGGGCTTTTCGTCGTGCTTGCCATCCAAAATTTCCTGAAAACCGGCAATTGTGTCTGCCAAGGGTACGTATTTGCCGGGTGTACCGATGAATGTTTCAGCAACGTGAAATGGTTGGGTCAGGAAACGCTGGATGCGACGAGCCCGGGCAACAGTTTGCTTGTCATCGTCGGATAATTCTTCCATACCAAGGATAGCAATAATATCTTGCAAATCTTTGTAACGTTGCAACACACGCTGAACTTCACGAGCCACTGTGTAGTGTTCATCGCCTACAATTTCTGGGTCCAAGATGGTACTACTTGAATCGAGTGGGTCGACGGCCGGGTAAAGACCAAGCTCTGTCAATGCACGGTTCAGCACGATGGTTGAGTCAAGGTGAGCAAAAGTCGTGGCCGGAGCCGGGTCAGTAAGGTCGTCGGCTGGCACATAGACAGCCTGAACGGAGGTAATAGAGCCTTTGCGCGTAGATGTAATGCGTTCTTGCAACTGGCCCATTTCTTGGGCAAGGTTTGGCTGGTAGCCTACAGCGGATGGCAAACGACCAAGCAAGGCAGATACTTCGGAACCTGCTTGCGTAAAACGAAAGATATTGTCAATAAACAGCAACACGTCATTGCCTTTATCGCGGAACCCTTCGGCAATGGTCAGACCAGAAAGGCCAACCCTGAGACGGGCGCCTGGCGGTTCGTTCATTTGACCAAACACCAGGGAAGTCTTGTCGAGCACCTTTGATTCGGCCATTTCGTGGTACAAGTCATTACCTTCACGCGTACGCTCGCCTACACCTGCAAATACAGAGTAACCGCTGTGAAATTTGGCAATGTTATTAATAAGCTCCTGAATCAGCACTGTTTTACCTACACCAGCACCACCGAACAGTCCAACCTTACCACCCTTAGTAATTGGAGCAATCAGATCGATGACTTTGATGCCGGTTTCGAGAATTTCAACATTGCCTGACTGATCAATCAGTGGAGGTGGGTTTTTATGAATAGGTGCGGTTTCTTTGAAACTACCAGCTTTTCCGTCAATGGGCTGACCAGTAACATTGAACATTCTACCCAAAGTTGCTTCGCCCACCGGAACAGAAATTGCCGCGCCAGTGTCTGTAACTTCAGAACCACGTTCCAAACCATCGGTTGAGCCCAGTGAAATAGCTCGAACACTTGATTCGCTTAAGTGCTGAGCAACTTCAAGTACCAATTGTTTACCGTCATGATCCACGTTTAATGCATTATAAATAGCTGGCAAGTGGCCCGAAGGGAAATCAATATCTACTACCACACCTACAATTTGACTAATTTTTCCGGTTGTTTTGGTCGTTGTTGCCATTTATTCTCCTCCTGCTTCTTTCCAAACTTGACTTTGCTCCTCTTTAAATCTATCTATTGCTAGTTGTGCCACTCTCTGCATTTTTAGTCGTTCAGTCATTAACGTCGCGTCCTCGTCTGCAAGCACTTCCGCAACTACTTCCTCGACAATTGTTGATCGAAACTCATCGGACTGACTAATTTCCAAGCTGCTTTCATGATTAGCATTTGTGGATCCTTGAGGTGCACGGTGCATCATTCTTCTAATCCTTGATGGCGGTGCCTTGCGTACTGGAACTTCCGTTTTTCTTTCAGCCACCTTCTCAAGCATATTGCGATTTCCTTCTGTCATTTTATGGCCTCCGCACCACCCGTTATTTCTGCTAATTCTTGGGTAATTGCTGCCTGACGAGCAGTGTTGAACGCCAGTGTGAGATCGTCGATCAAGTCTGATGCATTATCCGTGGCGTTTTTCATGGCGAGCATGCGCATTGAATGTTCACTGGCCAGACTTTCGAGCATGGCTTGCCACAGCTGAACCTCAAGTAAACGAACAGTTACATTGTCGAGCACTGCTTCTGGAGAAGGTTCAAATGTAACGTTATCAAGTGAGCCTGCAACGGGTTCGGTTTGTTCGAAACGAGCAGGCAAGAGCGACAGCGGAGTAGCTGTCTGAACCAGGTTAGATTTAAATTCGGTATAGAGCAGCTGCACACCATCAACCTGTTTTTCTGTATACATTTCAACTACGGTGTTTAATACTGGACGAAGATCGTTGGCAGTCGGGTTGTCACCAAAAGCACCATAGGCTGCCAAAAGTTCTACGCCTTCTAAGCGACGAACAAAGTTTGAAACGCGCTTGCCAATGGCAATAACTTGGCTTTTAATACCGTTCTTTTGATCTTCCAAAATGGAACGAGTCAAAAGACGAATGATATTGGCATTGTAGGCACCGGCCAGGCCACTATCGCTACTCATCGCAACGTAGAGCTTGGTTTTTACCAGACGCTGTACAAATAATGGGTGTTCATTGACTTCTGTAATCGTTCCGAGACGGCTCAACAGAGAATATGCAGCTTCACGATACACTCGGCTATGCTGAGCATGTTCCTGTGCGCGGCGCATTTTACTGGCAGCAACCAACTCCATAGCCTTAGTAATCTGCCTAGTGTTCCTGACAGATGTAATCCGGCGCTTGAGGGTTATTGTGTTAGCCATCTACTTCTTCGCTTCTACCTTGTCTTCAACTTTGTAAGATTTGGCTATCTTAGTGGCTAGGTCAACGATCATTTTCTTAGTCTTGTCATCTGGTTCGTCACCAGTATTAATCTTGTCCATGACTTTGCCATGGTCATGTTTAAGTTCGCGTAACAAACTATCATGTGCAGATTTGATCTTGTCGAGTGATACGGGGTCAAACGCACCTTCTGTAGCTGCCAGCAAAGTGGCGTACATCTCCCACACACCGTATGGACTGTACTGAGGTTGCTTGAGAAGTTCAGTTAGGCGCTGGCCGCGTTCGATGCGCTGACGAGTTTCGGCATCAAGATCAGTAGAAAACTGACTAAAAGCAGCGAGCTCACGAAACTGTGCCAGGTCTACACGCAGGCTCTTAGCAACGCTTTTGACCGCTTTGGTCTGCGCGTTACCACCCACACGCGACACCGATAACCCAACTGAAATAGCTGGGCGAATACCTTGGTAGAACAAGTTAGTTTCTAGGAAAATCTGGCCGTCAGTAATAGAAATTACATTGGTTGGGATATAGGCGCTAATATCACCAGCCTGGGTTTCGATAATAGGCAGGGCAGTCAAGCTACCAGCACCTTTTTCGTCAGACAACTTGGCTGAACGCTCTAGAAGTCGCGAGTGTAGGTAGAAAACGTCACCTGGGTAGGCTTCGCGGCCTGGGGGACGACGAAGTAGCAATGACATCTGACGATAAGCTGCAGCGTGCTTGGTTAAATCATCGTAAATAATCAGGGCGTGCTGTTTGTTATCTCGAAAATGTTCACCCATGGCCGTGGCTGCATATGGTGCCAGATACTGCATACTGGCTGGATCGGCTGCGCTGGTGGCCACCACAATGGTTTGATCCATAACGCCTTCGCGCTTCAGCCGCTCAACTAGGCGAGCAACTTTACTTAATTTCTGGCCAATGGCTACATAGATATTGATAACACCGGTGTTCTGACGGTGCTGGTTGATCATCGTATCAATAGTTACAGCTGTTTTACCGGTTTGGCGGTCGCCAATAATTAGCTCACGTTGGCCACGGCCAATAGGCACCATGGCATCAATGGCAGTAATGCCAGTCATCAGCGGCTCATGCACACTTTTTCGGTCTAAGACTCCCGGTGCGGTCTTTTCTACAGTGCTGGTAAGTGTGGTCTTGATTGCACCTTTGCCATCCAGCGGCTGTCCAAGCGGATTCACCACACGCCCAACCAGTTCCGGACCAATTGGCACTTCGAGAACCTTACCAGTCAATTTAGCGGTCGCACCAGCCTTGATTCGGGTATCATCACCCAAAATCACAGCGCCAATCTCATCTTCGCCCAAGTTGAAGGCGAAGGCAATAATGGCCTCGCCATCGGTGGCTTCAATCTCAACCATTTCGTTATAACCACAGTTTGTCAGGCCGTAAATCCAAGCTACACCATCGCCAATTCTTGTAATAATGCCAGTTTTTTCTATCTCTGGGCGCTTTTTAAGCTCAGCTATAGCGCTGCGGATATCTTCTGATAATTCTCGAATTGAAACGTCTTGAGTCGGCACCTTAGGCTTCCTTTCCGGTCGTTAGTCGTTTGAAGGTATTAACTTTGGCACGAACGGTCAGATCCAGCTGTTCACCTGGCAGTTCAATTTTGACTCCGCCAATCAATTCCGGTACGTTAACCTGATCAATCGCAAACTGTTTTGCGGTGGGATATTCCTCACGTAACACTTGCTCGATATCATCAAGGTCGGTTTGATCAAGCTGGTGTGCGCTCTGCGCAACCGCTTCTACCACACCTTGCTCAGCCCGATAAGCAATAACATCACGCATCAGCGAGTCGAGCTCGGCTACTTTATTTTCATGTAGCAAGTAGGCAGCAACTTCTTTGGCTAAGTCACTTGTATCGTCCACATGAAATGTTCTTTCGGCAATAGTTGCAGCTAGATGGTGTCGTTGACTGTTCATGAGCTCGTGCGGCCTTTCAGAATCTTATTAATAAGCTCCGTGTCGGTCTTTGGGTCGACCTTTTTACCCACAATTGCTTCGGTGGCTTCTGATACAAGTCCAACAATATCTTTTTCAAGCTTACGCTTGGCACGTTCGGTTTCTTCATTTATGCGAACTTCGGCATCAGCCATCATGGCGTCAGATTTACGGGCCGCTGACTTTTCGGCTTCTCGTAAGATCTCACGGGCTTCTTTGTGGCCAGTGGCAATAATTTTGTCAGCCTCAACCCGGGTTTCACGCATAACTTGATCAACTTCTTGATTTAGCTTTTCGCGTTCTTTGGCTAGTTCTTCTCCCATTCGTACACCTGCATCTATGGTTTTACGCCGGTCGTTAAGCAGCTTTACAATGGGTGTAAAGGCAAACTTTTTGAGCACTGCAAACACTAGAGCAAAGGTAATAAGCTGGATTACGAAAGCACTGGCGCTCACTCCGAGCGCACCAAAGCCCGAGGAATTGTCGGCCGATTCAGCTAATAAATGTAGTGGTACTAACATGAATCTCCCTTTACTTGATGATGAATAGTGAGGCGAACACGAGTAGTGCCATAAGCTCTACGATGGCCACAAACACAAGGATCTGACCCAAGAACTTGGCGGATTCTGGATTGCGTCCGACGGCGTTCATGAAAGCTGAGCCCATCAAACCGATACCCAGAGCTGGCCCAATCATACCCAGTCCAAGCATCAAACCCTTACCGAGTACATCGAGGCTGCCTGTTACTTCTGCAAAATGTTGCATTTTCCTCTCCCTTTTATTTACTTATTACTTTGACTAACGGTTGGTAAATCTTTGAGGTTCAGCGTTTCGCCAAAAGCCTCATCAAAATCTTCCTCTTCGTCCCCCTCACCGTGGTGAATAGCTAGTGAGAGGTACGTAATAGAAAGCATCACAAAAATATAAGCTTGCAGGAAAGCCACACCAATTTCAAGCATTACAAAGGGCAATGACGTAATTGGGGCCGCAAATTTACCAAGGTAGGCAAACACCGCAATAATAATTTCACCAATAGCCACGTTTAGGAACAATCGAAGCGCCAGGCTAAACAAACGAATAAATTCACCGAAGACCTCGTACACTCCGGCCAAATAGGTCAGAGGGTTTTTTAGGCTACCACCAAAGTAATGACGCAAATGTTTGGTGGGGCCTGACTCTTTGATGGCGTAGTATTGCACTAAAATAAGAGAAATGGTCGCTGCGGCCAACGTACCGTTGAGGTCAGCTGTAAAGGCCCGAAAAACTGGCACGCCGTGGTAAGTAAGAGCTTCGCCTACACCCGGGATAAGTCCAAGCAGGTTACTGAGCGCAATAAAGAAAAACACACTCGCAAAAAATGGAGCGTATTTAATGGCCTTCTTGCGACTGCCAAAACTGTTTTGCAAAACACCTATGATAAATTCTGTACCGGCTTCTACCAGCTGCGTGACACCGCCCTTAGGGCGCATGGTGATTCGACGAGCTACCGTTACGAGCAAAATTATAATCAGTAACGAACAAACCCAAGCAAAGACCATAGAGTTTGTAATGGGATAGCCATGAAAGGTAAACAACTCGTTAGGCGAAATATGAACCACTGGTCCAGATTCTGCTGCAAATTTGGAGATCACACCGTCTATCATTTAGCTTTTCCTTGCTTTTTATTGAGCGATCTCAAGGTGTTATAGACCACCATTGAAGCCGCTCCTACAGCTATAAACAGGGCCGCTAATGTATAGGATGGAGCTGCATTAAAATGCTTATCAAGCTGAACGCCTATAAATACAGGGATCAACACAGCTGCTGCCAACTGCCAACCCATATCAAGCGCACTAGACCAAAAAAGCTGTTTTGCGGATACTTCACGAGCCGCCCGCTCTAAATCACTTTCAGCAGGTGTCGTCGTCACGTCTCTCTTGGCGGCGGCTTTACTCATTTACTCTCCCAGTATAACAGGGGGCCACCAGCGCTCGCAAGTGTCACTCATTAAATCCCACCGCTATCTTGAGCCGTTCACCAAATGTCAGCGGTTTACTGCCTGCGCAGCCAGCAGGATCATGGCCATGATCATAGGTGTCTGCATCACGAGGGATACCATCGTACTGCTTCTGCAGTGCAGCCTGGTCTTCTTTGCCATAGCTAATCAACATCACGTCATCATCGCCGATAACCTTGTTTGCAATGGTTTCTACCTTTTTGCCATTCAGCAAAAAGGTTAGCTGGGCTCCATCAACCCCAGATATGTACGTTCCATTATTGGTTTGCACGAGTGTGTCGCTTAATGTGTAGCCAAGATTGGCAAAAAACTGTCCCCAGGTTGCTCCATTATCATGTACATGCACCGTGCTATTCACGTTGTTGTGCATGTGGACTCTTACCTTTGGATCATTTGAATTGTTATCCATGCAGGCCGTCACTTCTTCGTAGTAACCAGGGCCTTTAAACTCATCGCGCTGACCATTGATATAAAGCGCAAAATTGGCGTGATAATGCACCGTTTTTGGTTTATAGGCCACGAAACGAACGGCGATCATTACTACTACGCCCAGCACAAATGCAATCCCACACACAGCCAACAAACGCCCAGTAATATGTCCCAGTTTGATCATGTCTTCTATTGTAGCAAAGTTGAGAATTCCAATGCTATACTATGTATATGAATGACGCTCAGACAAAGGCTATAACAGTTTATAGTTCACCAACATGCGCTTTTTGCCATATGGCCATGGCATATTTTGATAGTAAAAAGCTTCCGTACAAAGAAGTTGATGTCAGCCTGGACATGAAAGCAGCCCAGTTTGTACAGGATACGCTTGGATACATAGCTACTCCCGTTATCACCATTGATGATACGACAATCCTTGGTTTTGACCGCCCGGCCATAGACGCTGCCTTACAAAAACATTAAATTGTGAGATTTATTACATCTCTGTTGATGTATCTTGGTAAACTGACAATATATCCTTATAAGGTAGGGTAGTATGACAGGGGAGAAATGTATGAGTACATCTGCACACGAGCTCGAAGTATTCGGGCCCTTTCGCGAAGTTGATCGTCCAGATCTTAAACTTGTAGAAACAGAAGCTCAAGCAGAGCCATTTTTTAGCTTGGATAGTGAAACCGAGCCCAACTTTAATCAGCTTAGCAAATTAGTCGAGGACGAGAGAACAACTCCTGCAACAATCGTATTTGCTGTTCTTCAAGAAAACGGGCTTGTACCGACTGCCGAAGCAATGCACGAAATGGAAGAAAAGCAAACACAGCTAGAGGCAAAGCCATCTCTCGATGATGGAGAGCTTTTACATATCGGTGATCTAGAGGCAGATCTAGAACCAATCAAGGACATACAGGATCGGATACAACTAGCGATAGATTACTTCCATGCTCACTATTTCACAGATGGTTTATCGGACTCTGATAAGATTGATGTAGAAATTTATACTCCAACTGAACTTTATAACAGTAGTAGTTTCCTGGGTACGTTCATAAAACTGCGTCAACTGTTACAAAGAAATAATGTCAGGCGCTTGTCATCACAAGCACAGGCTAACTTGCGTGAAGCCGAAAACGTAGCACGTCTTTTGGTGAAAGACGAGATCGAAGACCAAGCCTAGGCTAGCAATCTGATTACGAATTACATAAGCTATTGCTATGGCTTTTGAGGACTTCAAGACCAAAGAGTCGGTGGTGATCGTGTATACCGGCAATGGCAAGGGAAAAACCAGTGCCAGCCTGGGCTTATTAGCTCGCGCTCTCGGCAATCGCTGGAACGTGGCCTTTATTCAGTTCATTAAGCACTGGGGAGTAGGGGAACACGTATTTATCCGCGACATTCAACCCCTGTTCAAAGACCAATTGTACTTTTACAAAGGTGGCAAAGGATTTTATAAAGCCGGGGACCTAAGTCCTCAGCACATCACTGACGAACAGCACAAGAAAGCTGCGCTAGAAACCTATGATGAAGCGTACAAGGCTGCCTCGAGTGGTAATTATGAACTAGTTATCTGCGATGAGATAAACAATGCAGTAAATGATAAACTACTCACCGTAAAACAGCTTGAGAGTCTCATCATGGACAAAGCACCCAACACCAGCCTATGTCTCACAGGCCGTAACTTTCCCAAAAAATTATTGCCACTGGTGGATATAGCTACTGACATGACCAAAATCCGCCACCATTTTGATGATAAATACCTCGCTAATAAGGGAATAGACTTCTAGACATTTTGCCTTTTTTATGATATAATCATTAAAATGTCATCTGATCATATAGAACAGGCCTTCGAAGCGGTCTGGCAACTTAACGAATCGTCTTGTGATTTATCTGAAGCTCATAAAGACCTTTTGCTACGAAACCTCTCTGCTATGATATTGCCAAAGCAAATTATTATTGAATGGCTTCGTCAAGAAGTTGGCGAAGATACATTTCCTGAAGAGATGCTAGAAGATGCCTCATATCATGCTCTTCTAGAATCTGAACGAGGTGAAGATGAAGAAACAATAGCCTTACGTGGGCTCTATAAACTCGAAGCAACAAAATCAGACAATGTAGTAGTTTCTGTACCAGAATCCCAAGAGACAAATGAAGAAGTCGTTGTTCCGCACGCGCCCGTTATCAAGGCTACTGTATTCGAACGAGTAAGGGCTGGTGATGTTGAAGCCAAGAGTGAAATCATAGAGCGCTACGGTAAGTTCGCTATAAGTGTAGCTCGGAAAGCAGCTGCCAAATTAAACCGCCGAGTTAATGCCATTGATGTTGACGATTTAGCTCAAGAGGCATTGATTGGTTTATTGCGAGCAGCTGAATTATATGAAAAGGGTGCCCGCGGTGCTACTTTCCTAACATATGCCAACTTTCATATACGCGGACGTATCATGGGTCACGTAGAAGATATGTCCAGTACGGTTAGGGTCCCACGGCACATAAGACAAAAAATTAATAAAATTGAGCGCGTAAACTGGTATCGACGCCATGATCGAAAACCACTCTTATCGGCTAAAGCAACTGCCAAGCTTGTAGAAGTTGATGAAAGTGAAGTTGTTGCCCATACCGGAAGCATTACCGTGGGTACACTGCGTTTTGCACGGCTTATTAGTGACAATATGGGCTCACTAGACACCGGTTTTTCGCCACATAATGATGTTTCGCCTGGAAATGACTACATACTTGATGAACGAAATAGCATGAATAGCGTAACTGGGGAAGCCGATATCCCAGTAGATGAAGCTGCAGAACTAGCTACTCTCCCCAAACTTATTGATGAGGCTTTAGAGGAACTTGATGAACGCGAGAAGGCAATTCTTAGGTTGCGGTTTGGCTTAGGCGGCACTGAACCCAGGACCTTAGAAGAAGTAGGAGAGGAGTTCAATTTAACTGGTACGCGTATACGAACAATAGAAGCGCAGGCTTTAGCTAAGTTACGTAGCCCTTGGAGACTACACAACTTAGTTCGTTTACTAGACCGTTAAATTTCACCCTGACTTGCCCTAATTCCGACCACTGGTGTGCTACGATGGCTCTATGCGTACGTTATATCTAATGCTGGGGTATCCTGGGGCCGGCAAAACTACGGCTGCAAACACTATTACTGAACTAACTGGTGCTGTGCATTTGGCTTCCGACAAAATTCGGTTGGAGATGTTTCCGCATCCCCAGTTCACCCCTGAAGAACACGCGGCTTTATACGAATCCATTGATGAAAAAACCGAGACACTACTAGAACAGGGTAAGGATGTCATTTATGATGCCAACCTAAACCAATACACTCACCGTCAAGAAAAGTATGACATTTGCGAGCGTGTAGGTGCCAAGCCGGTACTATTATGGCTACAAACGCCTCGAGATGTTTCTAAAGAACGCGCCGTGCACGATAGTCGCAATCATTTATGGCCACGCGACGAAGCGCCTGATAAAATGTTTGAACGTTTAGTAGGTGTATTTGAGCCGCCTCACCCTGATGAGCCGTATATAATGCTTGATGGCACAAAAATTCATCCAGAATACATCAAGCAAGCGCTAAACTTATAGGGTGGCTGCTCGTAGATTTCGCCGCCGTCATAAGATTACACTTTCCACCATAGTGATAGCTGGTTTGGTTGTGGTTGGCCAGCACTATGGCTGGTTCAATACAGCCACTCAAACTGTCCAGACTACTCAGCCTGGCCTGTATCATGTTACGGAATTTGTTGATGGCGACACCATTGTGGTGGATATGAACGGCAAAAAAGAAACGCTTAGGTTTATAGGTGTCGATACGCCCGAAACGCATGACCCACGTAAAGCCGTACAGTGCTTTGGCAAAGCGGCCGCCAGCTTTACTAAGCAGCTTATAGGAACCAACAACGTCCGTCTGGAAGCTGATCCGCTCAATACCAATCGTGATCGCTATGGGCGGCTACTCAGATATATTTATCTACCAAATGGCACGCTGGTAAATGCCGAGATTATCAAGCAAGGGTATGGCTTTGCCTATACTGGCTTTCCGTTTACAAAGTCAGATGAATTTATCAAGTACCAGAAAGAGGCCAGAGAAGCTAACCGTGGCTTATGGTCTAGTTGTCAGCCTCAGCAAAACCAATACGGCGGCTTTACTTCAAACGACGCCCCATAAGACGGCCAAAACCTTCCAAAAACAAAGCAAATGGTTGCAGTACATATAAAATAACTACGTTACCTACAGAACCCAACCACCAGTTTCTAAAATCATGGACGCGTAGCGTGCGAGGCCACCGGGCGGTATGTGCCCGCTGCTGGTCTCTATCTTCTAAAAATCGCTTCATATACATACCGGCCCTCAAATTGGCTCGATAGGTAATATGATAGCCAGCTCGGTGGACGTGAATAGCTAGGTCCATATCTTCGTGTAGATCATTACGCAGACAGACCTTGCCACGAACCTCATCCCATATATGTTTGGGGATAGCCATATTGGAACCCCAGAGAATATAAAATCCAACGATAAAGCGATTCAGCCGATAAGCCAATTGACTTTGGGCCCAACCATTAAAACCCGGCAACCGAACATTATAAAAATAGCCACCCCCAGTGAGAGCTTTATTATGATTCGATTCTGTGGAATAAAACTTTTTGACTCGCTCTACCCAGTTAGTAGGCAACACCGTATCGGCATCAATTCGGCCAATGATATCGCTCTTAACGACATTGAATCCATGATTACGCGCAAACACAACGCCTTGATAAGATTCATGCAAAACAGTCACAAACGGATAACTTTTGGCGATGTCCGCACTCTGGTCAGTAGAGTTATTATCTACCACAATCACCTCATTGGGCTTAACAGTTTGAGCCGCTATGGAATCTAGACACGCTCCGAGATGGTGTTCTTCGTTATATACTGGTATAACTATTGATAACGTAAGCAGTTTAGCCATGGGACTTACCTGATAGTAGCAATGAAGTCACCGAAAAGAAAATCTGAAGATACTGCCAAGTTAAAAAAATTACTTGGCGAACACTCCGGCACCAAAGAAAAGCGCCTGCGTACTCG
>CAZPPF010000002.1:42329-75501 GCA_964588395.1 uncultured Candidatus Saccharibacteria bacterium
TAAAAAAATTACTTGGCGAACACTCCGGCACCAAAGAAAAGCGCCTGCGTACTCGCATTTTGCATCATTTGCGCTTCGAAAAACCTCGCTTTTGGTGGAAAGAACGTAAACTCTGGCAAAAAATCTGTTTAGTGTTTCTGACTTTTGTAATGCTATTTGTTGGCAGTATGTACGGTATTGCACGCTGGTATATCTGGAAACACCAAGGCGAGCCGATAGAGTATGGTGTGACGTTTTCACCAGATTATGCGGCATACTTTGGTCTTGATCCTCAAGAAGCCATGCATGCCATATTGGGCGATCTAAACGTGCGTCACCTCAGATTAGTGAGCTATTGGGAAGATATTGAGGCAACCAAAGGCAGTTATGACTTTTCTCAGCTCGATTGGCAGTTCAAGCAAGCTGAGGCCGCCGGGGCTAAGATCAGTTTAGCTGTGGGCCTCCGCCAACCGCGCTGGCCAGAATGCCACCAACCCGGGTGGGTTGGAGATGAATCAAAAGACGTTTGGTACCCACAGCTCAAGAATGTCATGACAGCTGTTATCGAACGCTACAAAAATAGTCCAGCACTAGAAAGCTATCAGCTCGAGAATGAGTATTTCCTAAAGGCGTTTGGAGAGTGTAAAGATTTTGATCGGGACCGGTTGGTTGATGAGTTCACGATGATCAAGAAACTGGATCCAAGTCATAAAGTTATTATTAGTCGGAGTAATAATGCTCTTGGTTTACCGGTGGGAAAGCCCACGCCTGATGAATTTGGCGTGTCAGTCTACAAACGGGTGTGGGATAGAACTATCACGAAACGATATTTCGAGTATCCGTTCCCGGCCTGGTTTTATGCCTTTTTGGCGGGGGCAGGCGAAATCTTAACCGGCAAAGATATGATTATCCACGAACTGCAGACCGAAGCGTGGTTACCCGATGGTTACGACATGCGCACTGCGCCACTAAGTGAGTTATATAAGTCTATGAACCCTCAGCGGTTACACGATAGGTTCGAATATGGTCGCGCCAGTGGCATGCACACTATTGATGCCTGGGGAGTAGAGTGGTGGTACTACGTCAAAGTCCACTACGGAGATCCTGGTATCTGGAATGCCGCCAAAGAAGAATTTACGAAATACCAGAATCAGGAATTGTATCGCTAGACAGTGGAAATGCCATGCTTGGCCATCAGCGCATGTGCAAATACATTGTCACCGGTGGCGTGCTTATGTGCAGCATCCCCGGTATATACAATCTCTCGGAAGTTAGGCGATTCAGGTATGCTGTGGGGGGCGTAAATAAATGTAGGAATAACCAGATTACTCATGCCTACTCGCCCCATTTTTATTTTCACATCAGGATTACTAATAATAGTACCGAGTAGAACTTCTGAGACTGTATCTGTCATCGCATTGTGTATGGCACGATTCTGTTTATTACGAGTTGCAACCCCAAAACGGGCATAATCCATCAAAAGACGTGACATGTTAAGAGCTTGTGAAAGTACCGGAAGCCGTGCATCTCGTATTGCTGCGCATTGCTCACCCCAGCCGCCTGACTGTAAAAAGTCTTTTTGAAGTTCCTTAGCACTACGCTCAACTGAGCTTGGCGCTTCATCGGCATTGATATGGGTTATTTCTATCGTGTCAGATCCAACATCTCCCACACCCAAAGCAACTTTACCACCTAATGAATAACCTGTTATGGCAATTTTCGCTACATTTAGTTCTTCTAATATGCGCACCTGCTTTTCAGCTAAAGGTGAAATATCACCATTATCGAGGCGTTCATATTCGGAATCAGTAAAATCATAATACAGATCATTAAGGCTGTTATTAGGAAACACAACGGCAGGTAGCTCTGGGGCTACTACTTGTCGAGTGATCTCCGAACGTATATACATTGACGGTTTCCAGGCCTGTTGATGGGGTAAATCGATCACCAATGCTTGCGACATGTCACCGTCAAAACCAGTAGGTTTAAGAATAGCAGCCCTTACTCCCTGGCCATCATTGGTAGCAATAGTTATCGGATTAGGCATTTGCGCCTTTACATCAGACAGAGAAAGCTCTTGCCATTCACCATGAATTTCGAGCAATCTATCATCGATCAGCGGTTCCAATTGATCAGGCACACGAGGAGCCTGGAATTCACAACTTTTCATAAAGTAGTATTATAACACACTAGTCAATATTTGTCTATACAGATCGGTGGTTTACTGCTACAATAGCCCTTATGGCAAAAAAGAAGCCCAACACGCCCAAAGTTATTTCTAACCGCCGAGCTCGCTTTGACTATGAGCTGGGTGATTCTCTAGTGGCGGGCATAGAACTGACCGGTGCTGAGACTAAAGCCCTCAGGATGGGTCACGGTCAGCTGCGCGGAGCCTACGTAACTACAAAAAATGGTGAGCTGTGGCTTATCAATGCCACAGTCAATGGAACGACCGGCGTTCCGATTGATGAATCAAGCCAAACTCGCAGTCGTAAACTCCTCGCCAAAAGACGCGAGATCTACAAGCTTATTGAAGCCAAGAACCTAGGGTTGACCATTGTACCGCTGGAATTTCTGACAGGCGGACGATTTATTAAACTCCGTATATCAACTGGGAAAGGCAAAAAACGCTACGACAAACGCCAAACCATCAAAAAACGTGAATCAGACAAAAACATCGCAAGAATTGTTAAAAATGCTCGCTAACATTGCGGGCAACAGATAACATCGTATATAATTCCCCCGGTCGTACTTATGTGGTGCGATCTTGGCGACGGTCCGGGGTAGCTCAATGGTAGAGCAAGAAGCTGTTAACTTCGAGGTTGCTGGTTCGAGTCCAGTCCCCGGAGCCAAGCATAAGCACTATGCTTAATATTACTTTTGTTTTATTGTTAGTTTCATGGCAAGAAAATATTCTCAAGATGGACAGATCATGTGTTCCATGGAAATTGCACCACAGTGTTTTGAGGTGTGTGAAAACGCTCGTCAAGAACGTGGTTCTGGACTATCGACTTTTATGTCTATACTAAATCCAAAATTTGTTTCAGCTGTTGGAGTGGTCTTTTGTGAAGGGCCAACTAAGGATGATAATTCAGCATTTGAGTGCAATGTAAACTACCGTGCTCAGGTTGGAAGTCGAGATTCTGATTTAGCCGACTTGCTAGAAGAATTCAGGGATGAAAGTTTTTGGAATAATACTTCGTCGTAGGACGGCTATCCGTATTCAAAAGTTCCAAACTCGTCCACCAGGGTGAGTTATAAGCATCTTGACCTCTGTTTTTCAGAGGTCATTTTACTTTGATATACTTTTGACATGAATAGTTCAAATTTGGAAGAACGTGTTGCGAAGCTAGAAGCTCGAAACAATCGCGTAGAAGGTGACAAAGCATGGGAGACAAGCTGGGTGAGGCGAGCTGGCATTATGCTTCTAACGTACTTGGTCGTGGCATTTTACTTAAAATATGTGGTTCACATTGATCCCTGGATTAATGCACTAGTACCCGTTATTGGTTTTGCTCTTTCAACACTTACACTTTCGCTAATTAAGGGTTGGTGGCTACGCAGTAGAAAATAGTACCACGCGTTCAGGTTCTTCCATCTCAAAACTTCCAAACTCGTCCACTAGGGGGAGCCATGATTTACAAATACCACTTTTGTGGTATTATTTGTTTTATGTTTGATTCCGAAAATGCTGGAGAAGAGTTTCTTAAGGACTCTGGACTAATTGCAAGACGTTCAGCGAGCCAACGCCAAGTCTTGGCATGTTTTGCTTGCAGATGGCACCACACAGAGACTGCAGGGGAAACACCTGTTGCATATGGATATGAAGTTATTAAATGTAGTGGTATCTTAGCTGGCACGCTCTATCCTATTCTTGCGCGTTTAGAAGAGTCAGGAGTAGTAGTATCAGAAAACGAAGCTATAAATCCTGCATTTGAAGGGCGCCCCGGAAGACGCTACTATAGTCCAGCTCAAACAGATGTTGGTACAGAATTCAAGAATGCACTGCCAGTTCCGGAAGACTGCCCATTGTCAGAAATTGAATCGTAGTTGCGTAGTACGTCTACTAGGGGGAGCCAAGCATAAGCACTTTGCAAGAGATGTTTTTACTCTGATATACTTTGTTTGTGAAAAGAAAACAAAAAAAGACATCGTATTTAATACGAAATAGAAAGATACTCATTATTTCTGCAGGTGTACTTTTATTATTAGTATCTTGTACTCTAATTGCAGTAAAATTACGACCTAAGAAAGCTCTTTCACATACCGAAAATTGTCAACAAATTGTTGAGCCGAGAGAAAGAAAACGTGCTGAAAAAGCTATAACCGAGGCAAACCAAAAATACACAGCTGCAACTAATGAGGCCAGGTCAACTGCGTTTTATGATACGCAAAAGGCTCAAATACAGTCAGCGACCGATACATGGGCTAAGGCTATTGGTGCCACATCAGAAAGCTACACAACGACCGTGAAAAATGCTGGCTGTACACCATTAGATGCAAGTCAGTTTAATGTAGGTGGGTTGCCAAGATAAATTGTTCAATAATAGCTTGGTCTATATCTATAATTATGAACGTTCAGGTTGTCTTCGATAGTTCCAAGTACTTCCACTAGGGGAACCAAAGTCCTTATGCTTGCAATGTTTGAATTGTATACCATAATAAATACCTATGGCTGAATTGAGTGAGTGTTTTAGTAGTCAAGAGCAATACCCTATTGGATTAGAAGTTGTAAATGCACTTCGAACTATGACCGATAGCGTACTCGTAGATGCGGGTTTCGCTCAAGGCGACGATAGAATTAGCCCGGTAGTGGAGTTTATGATAACAAAGCCACATCGACAGTACGGCTTAAAACTATATTCAATAGCCGATGGTTATGGCGGATTTAATACTTTCTCTGATTTACGAGATGGCGAAGATAATTCTCGTAGGTGGGCGGTGAGTATTGATAGAGGCACCAACTTTGGTGCTGCCTTTGATAACAAAGGAACTGTCTATGAACATGGAGGCTACCAAGATGTCTGGTTTTCACTCGATAAGCAAACAATTGATACTGGAACTATTACTGAATTAGTGTATGACTTTTATGATAATCCAGACGGCGTAGTTACTTTTCGTTTCTTACACAATCTTGAAGACCGAACTGTTCCACCAAGCGAGTCAACTGAACCACGACTTCTGCACCTCATTCCTGTTGAGGATGAAGCCGAAAAGCCCACCAAGAAAACAAGAAAGTTTTTATTGCTTCGACGATTACTAGGTTAGTTAGATAATCTCAAAAGTTCCAAGTAGGTACACAATAGCTAAGGTGATAAGATTTACGTATGGATGCTGTGGATTATGCCGCCTCTAGACAGGTTGATGTCTGGTATGGACCTGGCTGGTTAAAAAACTCTGGGGGAATAGTAGGACTCTTAACACATCGTAAATGCCAATTAGAGCTAGAAGATGGACGATTAATATTGAAGAAGGGGAGGATCATAGTATTCGAATCACTAATTCAGAATGTAAAGGTTCGCGGCCTCTTTAGGAATTTTGGAGGATTAACGCTACGAGTAAACGAGAAAGACTATACTATCCTTTTTTACAAACCTTTTTATCCAATGAGCCCAGATATGAAAGCAAGCCTAGCAACTAAGTGGCAACAGCGACTACTGGGAGCCGGAGCTACTGAATTTTAGCTATCTACTTTAATTTGCGACCTAAAAGTTCTAAGTACGTCCATTAGCGGGAGCCAAGATGCTTATGGTTATGTTACCTCTGTTTTATAAGGGTCTTTTGTTTTAAAGTATTAAGCCATATAATTGTAATATGGAGAGGTTCGTGGAAAAACCAGACATTCAAGAAGCCCGTCGTTTAGATGAAGCACGTGACGGAGGATTACTGAGTGGGCGTGTTGTTATTCGTGCTTCTGGAGTTATGTCAGGTGCATATTTTGGTACACCTCAGGAAATGATGGAAACTGCTTTACAAATAGTCCCGGGATCATCCCAATCTGATTTTGGATACTTGCTTCCATTAGATGCTCTTTTTGATGATACGCATTTCAGTGGCATTCCTATCTAAATCGCTGATGATCTGGGCAAGCTGACATTTTGTATCAAAAGTTCCAAGTATATCCATTAAGGGGAATAGGATTTAAACCTGTTGTGGCGGGTGTTCATCAAGATATTCAGAGTGATCCTTTGCAGTTCTTTCTAGTGCGTATCCCGCCGCACCAGAAACACCCCCAAGCAAAACCGCAGAGACTATCTCTCCTTCTTGCAAATTGCCGGTTATTGCTCCATACACAGACCCGCCGACAAGTGTGACCGGTACAACATATTTTAATACCTTGCCAAGGCTAGACATAAATTTTGCAGTACGTCTTTCAGACCTGTGCCAGTGGTCATACGCCAAACGTTCTACTTCATTTATCCTTTCAGCTCGATCAGATACTGAATCACCTTCAGTATCACCCATGCTTCCCATGATTTTAGCTCCCATTAAGATTTGATATTATTTAACAACTTGTTACATATATTGTCTACAATGGTTTTATGTTGGAATTCAAAAGTTGCGAAGTACGAACCCTACAACACCTTATCCAAAGTTCTAACGTCCATCACTACTGAGAGCCAAGCATAAGCGGAATGACCTTTGTAGGCTATGAATCAAAAGCAAGCTCAGGTCAACTAAAATCAAGTGGTTCTAAGTTTATAAACTGACGCATCTGTTGGGCGATAACATTGGCTTCAATGGTCATGATGTCAATCTTTTCATCGGTGTCTTCCTTTTTACCCATCGAGCTCGTTCTAAGCTCTGAATGAGTAAAAGTTACTGACTCTAATCCATGTTGAAGGAGGAAACTTACTAGACAAGTTGTAGCTCTTTCAAATACGAGTTCTGGTATAAGCTCAATACTGTTGCCCCATGAAGTAAACCTAAGAATTGGTACAATTCGGTCAGATTCGTGCCGATGATCATTGTGAGTAGAGCCGAATTTCAGCCCGTGTAGTAAAACATATAGTTCGTTTCCGTTCTTACGGTCATCCATTATTGCCCAATATTCTGGACTATCTTCAAACTCGAATCGTACGGTATAAAATACATCTGGCTCAGAAGCCTCAGGCGGTAATTGTGGGTTACTTTCCATGTTAATAAAATAACATGATGCAGAATGACGTGGTGTTAAACAAAGACTTCTTGCTCATGCTTGCAATTCAGACTATTAACTTCGAAAATTAAACTATGCCTTTTGAATTAGAAAAAGCCCGACAGTCACTCGACACGCTTCCAAATCAAAGAGAAGCCAGTTGGGTGAGACATCGCTTGTCATGGATTGGAGACTCATTTCGAATAAGTGCAGTTAAAATCGATGAAAGCACCCTCGATGATTGGGAAGCTGGGGCAGTGCATTTAAGAATTTTGGAACAATATGGTCACACACGTGATTGGGGATATTCTGACACAACAAGACAAGCTATTTTAGATATTGCAACTGATTTTGCGATTGAAACTGCATTAGATCAGGATATGGTCACCAAGAACTGGCGAACTATGCAGGAGCAGTAACAGCTTCACTTAATTGATACATAGTTCTAACTTCCATCACTACCGAGAGCCAAGCATAAGCACTTTCTATATACCACTTTTGTGGTATTGTTTGTTTTATGTCAACAAGTGGCGGAACTTACGAACCTGAATTTGTTAGAGAAGTTGAGCCCATTTTTATGGGATGTGCTATACCTGGAGACAGGGAAAGCTTAGCGTTTGTTGTTGAGGCTCCATTAATCGAACCTTGCCAAGATCTTTTTGATAAAAACATACGCTCAGTCATCAGTAGTGCCAACGTTAACGATATTAGAACTGGCTTTGCATATATAACGCTAGACTGTTCAACAATGTCTCACGAAAATCTTACCGTTGTCGATGAAATGAAACTAGAAACGGCTCCTATTCAGCTACCAGCTGGAGGTGAACTATTAGTTGGTCTGTTAACGCTTCCTATCAAGTATGATACTAGGGTGCAGGAACTATCTCGAAAAGCACTTGAATCAACAGGATTGTTTAAACTGCAACCTAAACTTTGGGGATAGTAGCTTCCGTCTTAAAAATTCTGAAAGTCCACTAGGGGGAGCCAAGCATAAGCATTATAAAGACACACCGTATTTATTTATGTTATTAACGCATTGCAAAACTAATTTGCTGGGGCTTCAGGCATGTCTGGAAAGTCAGCTTCATGAGCAGTAACTTCGGCTATTTCTATCATAGTCAAGATAAGCGCTGAGGCACCAAGTAAAAAGCCTGCCTCGACTGGTTCAACTAAATCTTCGTCACCAATACCTTCTTCAAGCTCTGCAAGAATCATACATATGCCGAGATAGCGTTCAATCACATCATTTGGCAGAAGGTCTATTAAATCAAAATGAGCATCCCCAACCTGACTTAACTTTTCAAGACTGCTATGAAGTACCCGTTTTGATAAATCAGGACTTACAGCACTTAGTTCTTCTCTTAAACCCATACAACAGTCTTTACTGAGGTAACTCTTGTATTTCGGCAACTTCTGTTAGTACACCAAGGGTAAAAACCACACCCATTACGAACCCGGTTAGCGTTTCTGGGTGTTGTTTCGCTACAGCTGCTTCAGTAATGCCGTGTTCTTTAGCACCTTGTTTCAAGAACACACGAGTTGCATCCATGGTAAATTCCATCAAGGCTGGATAGCTGGCTACGGCTGACCCTACTTCAGCTTCGAACTCAGGATCCTCATTGTCGTGGAGGGCTCCCATTTTTTCGTTGTAAGCATTTGCAACATCTCTAAGTGTCGATGGTGAAATAGCTTGTAGTTCGTCTTTCAAACTCATAGAAAGACAACTATAACATAAATCTGGTATTATTACACTATGAAAGTTGCAATAACTGGAGCAAACGGTACAGTAGGAAGAACGCTAATTTCGGAATTAGATCCCGCGCAATTTGAGGTAACTGCATTGGACTTACCAGAGCATGACACATGCAATCTTGAAAAGTTAATAGCAGACACCGAAGGTCATGATGCTCTCGTTCATTTGGCTTGGAAAGACCTTAGCACTGACTCAGTTGATCCTTTAAACGGTGTTATGTACGAGAATGCATACAAAGCAGCCATAGCGAATAGCATTGGTTTGGTTATTATGGGAAGTTCTAACCACGCACGAAACCACGATCAACGAGAGTCTGATGGAAAAATAAGATATACAGGCAATGCTGAAGTAGCAAATAATATCTACGGTGTAGAAAAGCAAAAGATGGAAGCGATGGGAAAGTTTTTTGCCTCAAATGCAGGCCTTAAAGTCATTTGTGTAAGAATAGGAAATATCAATGCCAAAGATAGGCCTAAACCAGATTCGCCCACTCGATGGATGAGTCATCAAGACTGGGGAAACATGATAAGTGCAGCGTTATCCCACGAATTTGAATCGGCTCATTTCGAAGTTGTATATGGCGTTAGTAAACAACCAATATTTGATTGGGTAAATACGTTTGGTTATGAACCACAGGACTAATTAGTATAGTTCTAACTTCCATCACTACGGAGAACCAGGTATTGACTTTTTTTACTACATATGCTATTATAATAGTATGTCCGCTAATCAAGAACTCATTATGACAGCAGATCAGATCGACTGCCTCGCTTTTCAGGCTGCTATTATGCAAGACCACATGGAAGCAGTTGATTTACCTTTAGAACTAGAAATCAATGTACCAAGAATGCTATTTGCAGCTGTAGGCCCACAAAATGCCCGAGTAGTAACTGAAAGAATGGTTCAGATACGTAAGGATCCTGAAGAACTAGCAATTGCCAAAGAAGCAACACGTAGAGTATTTGGTGACTAGATACGTATAAGCACCTAGATAGAAGTATTTTTTGTTTGATATACTTTCGACATGAATGAAACAGAAAAAGAGTTTGAAGATGAAGCTGTTGTTCATTTCCTTGCCTCAGCAATAGATAAAACAAACACGATGGTTCAGCACATTGATGACCAGATAAACATCCTAATCGGAATAGGTATTGCTGCTTTCGTTTTTTCAACAACCAAACTAGACTCATCAAACAATAAGATTGTCTTTGCAGTCATTGGGATTTCTGCCGCTCTTTCAGCGATTGTTGGTTTGTTTGCTATCCATCCACCTCGTTTTATGCGAAAAAAAGGTCAGAAAGAAAGTATAATCTTTCCGAGCCAAATTGCCCAAATGAATAATGTCGATGATTACATTGCGAAAATGAAAGACACATCCGTAAGTATCCCTCGGATCATAGAAGAATGTTCACGTGAGCTATACAACATGTCTAAATACTACTATGCACCAAAAAGACAACTTTATAGATGGTCGCGTAATTTATTCTTGACTGGTATCGCTCTATCTCTAGCCGTATACATTTTTAAACTGAAATAAATTGAGGCCAAAAGTTCCAAGTACGTCCACTAGGGGAGCCAAGACCCTTGTGGTTACTTCGTTGCTAGCCAAAGCACAGCCAGCATAACTAAAAGTGCTGCTAATGCAATTAGCCCCATTTTTACAAAGAAAAAATATGCAAAGTCGTTAGACTTTTTTACTTTCTGTGCCATACCCCCATAATAGCAGGGTTCTAACTTCTACCACTACGGAGAGCCAAGCATAAGCGGTATGGCCTCTGTAAAAGAATAATTTATATTTCTAGGTAAACGATATATGTGAGATAAGTCACACCTAGTCTTTGGTTTACAGTGTAAGGTACTTGGATGAATAAAAAAATTGTCGTTGGTGTCGTAGTGCTATTTGTGTTGATTGCTTTTGGTGTTGGTTATTCTCTTAGTAAGAACAATAAAGATACTCCTTCGAATACTTCTGCCCCTAGTAATTCCATGAATGTCAACGGAAAGTCTGTTGATATAAGTGGGCAGCAATTAACTGCACTGCCGGCATCTGTGATCAGCCAAACTGACATTGTTTCGCTCAATGCGTCGAATAACCAACTTACTGCACTGCCAGCATCTATTGGCAATTTAGTGAATCTGGAAGTCTTGAACATGGAGAACAATCGACTGGTATCGCTTACGTCTGAAATAGGAAAACTAACCAAGCTGAAGTCAGCCGACTTTTCTAACAATCGTCTGGAAAGCCTGCCACCAGAACTAGGAACACTGACGAATCTCGAGTCCCTTAATCTTGATGGCTACAAAGGCCCCAGGAGCGATATCGATCAACTCAAGCAGCAACTTGCTCATACAAACATTAAATATTGATATGGAAACAATGGAGCCACCAACCAAGAGGAACAGAGACCACACTATTCTGATAATTGTATTGATTCTTGTTTTAATGGCAGGAGCATTAGGATGGATGCTAGGCAGATCTGGTAACAACAGTATGCAAAGCAATCCTAGTGTTTCAAATACGTCTCCAGTTAACAATACACTGAATAATAGTGAAGTGAAGTCACTTGTTGGTTATGCGCTGCCTGATGGGTGGAATGAAGACACCTGTCCAAGCTCGGCGAATGTTGTTTATATAATTCCGAATGGCACATCACTGGATTGTAATGCCAACCCCAGTGCTCCAATAAAAATTTATAAAGATCCGCAAAACACAAACGATTGCCAGCAGCTGAATAATATACAGGGCGTTAAGAAACATGTATGTATATCACTTTATATAAATGGTCGTAAAAGTCTGAAGGCTTCAACGGAGTATCCAAAGTCATCATCCTATAGCGTGGATACAACAATTTCAGACTATTACATCGACACAGGAAAGGGCGTAGTCAAAGTCGAGTATACATATACTTCAAGCAATGACTACCAAGCTGGTTTTGATCAACTTGCTACAAGCATCAATATTAAATAAGGAAGGGGGTAGCTCAATGAGTTCTGTAAAATCATTATGGTCAATGGTGCAGGGAGACCCTGTATTTATGCGAAGAGTAAACGGCTGGTTCACAATATTTTGGATTGTGATGATTCCCATTTCATTCGGCATGCATTGGCTAAGTAGTGTTACCTATGTTTCAGCCTTATCCCTCTGGGCACTTGTTTCGGGTCATTGGTCAGCCTGGCAGGCAGCAAGAGTTGAAGTAGAACAACAAAAGGAGGAAAAATCCGACACAGAAGGTAAAATAGTTAAACGCTTAGTGAAAGAAACCAGCATTGAGAGCAGTCAGGTTAAGAAGAAAAAATAATAACTGATACTCTTGCTTCTTCGAGTTTGACTTTAAAAGTTCCAAACGCGTCCACTAGGGGAGTCAAGTGTTGACTTTTTATCACGCTTATGTTTATGTATTGTTTATGAACCAGAGTAATGTATTACAGTTGTTAGTTCACGATTTTGAAGTACTCCATAGTGGTGGAAGTGCTACACCTGAACAGCGTCATTTATAGGCTCGTGGACCCAACTTACTTGCAGTTCGCAGACACAGCAGAGGCAAATATAGAAGATTTACCTAATACTTTTGTAAGAAATAGAGGAGAAATCGTAGATCTTATGACAGACGACAATTTTACGTTCCGACCTGAAGCAGTTGATTTATATCAATACCAAACATGTTTGCCTGCTAAAGATTAGTTCAGAGTTAGAGACTGTAAGCTATCAGCTCGAAGTACGTCTACTAGAGGGAGCCAAGCATAAGCACTTTGAAAGAGGTGCTTTTTTTGTTTTTCTCATATAATCTCTAGTTAATATGATATTTGCATTTCTCGGCATCCTGAGTGGAATCCTATTCGTTATCGGTGATATTCCGTATGTTCGAGACACATTCAAGGGTGTAACCAAACCCCATCGAGTAACTTGGGGCATAGTAACTCTGATGAATGCCATAGGATTTGCCAACCAGTACGCCAGTGGCGCTACTAACTCGCTCTGGATTTTTGTTGCAGCAACGATTATGACAGGGCTAATATTTCTAGGCTCTTTAAAAAACGGGGTAGGTGGAACGACAACTACAGACATTCTTTGCTTGGTCATAGGATTGGTTGGAGTTGTCCTATGGATAGTCTTTGATTCGCCTATTTATAGTATTTTAGCAAGCATTATTGCTGATGTCGCAGCGTTAACCCCAAGTTTTATTAAGGCAAAGAAGAATCCTGAATCTGAGACAAAAATTTCTTGGCTTATTGGTGCTGTCAGCTCACTTCTTGCAGGAATTTCAGTAGGAAGGCTAGACTGGCAGCTCTTATTGCTTCCTGTCGTCGCTGTGCTTCTGCAGGGCTACATGGTGTATATCCTCTATGTTGAAGCACCCAACCGAATCAGAAAAGTTGCGAAGTACGTCAAGTAGGGGGAGCCAAAGTTCTTATGTTTATTTGACCTCTGTTTTTCAGAGGTCTTTTGTTTTGGTATGATAATCAAATGAGTAATAACCCAGTAATCGATTACTATCACTCGGTCGAATCACGTTTTGGCTACCGGTTATTAAAAGGTGTTAAACATTTTGGTTATTATCCTGCGGGTAAAGAGGATCTTCCCGTGCTTGAAGCCCAGATGCTAATGAACGAACAGCTGGCAACTACACTAGCATTACCTGCGGGTAAAAGGGTGTTGGATGCAGGGTGTGGCGAAGGAAATGTCTCCTTGTACTTAGCACAAAGGCACAAAATGACGATGGAAGGCATAGATCTTCTTGACTCCAATATCGCAAAGGCCAATGCGATTGCAATCGAGCAAAGCTTAGAGGACAGTGTTAATTTTCAAGTTGGAACTTACATGAACCTGCCATTTGAAAATAATAGTTTTGACGCCGTTTATACAATGGAGACTCTCGTTCATGCTCCAGACTATAAAAGGGCTTTAAGTGAGTTCTATCGTGTTTTAAAACCTAAAGGTAAGCTAGTGCTATTTGAATACAGCTTAAAACCCGAAATAGATCTAACAAAAGCAGAAATAGAACCTATGAAAAGGCTAAAACAAGTTAATCGGGTTGCTTCTATGCCCGCATTTAATGAATTCACTTTTGGAAGTATGAGCAAAAAGTTAAATGACGCTGGCTTCAAGAATGTAACAAGTAAAGAAATAACACAACGAATAATCCCAATGCTAAAACGCTTCTACAGAAAAGCTAGGCTTCCATATAAACTTTTTCGTGCAATGAAGGCAGAGAACCACGTCATTAATGCAATGTCTGCTGTGGAATTCTATGAAAATACCGGGCTTTGGAAGTACGAAATTACAACTGCAGTTGCAGTAAAGTAAGTTGCTTCAATTGATCTGCTTCAAAAGTTCCAAATTCGTGCACTGGGGGGCGCCAGGTATTGACCTTTCATAGTACTTATGTTATCGTATATTTATGAGTTTTGAAGATGTTTGCAAACGTGATTGCCCTAAATACCTTATCTGTAAGGATGTTGAGAACATTGGAATGTCTATGGTGTTGGCATCCATAGATAGCCATAGAGTTAGTGGCGATTCATATTATCTTAACGAAGATGGAACATACACAAGCGCTACAGAGTTTTTTGCACAAAATGATGTAATTCCCCGAGAACGACGTGAAATGTTACGGCGAGAAGGTACGCAGATGCAAACGACTGCTCAATCATTAATGCAACGACTCGTTGATATGTGTCAAACTGGGCCTGACACGCAAGGTGAAGTGGAGTGTCGTTCGGAAGTATCGGCAGAGATTCCATTTACGTCAGAAGATGTGGAGGCATTTGCCGACAGAGATGTTGCAGTCAGAATAATGCACGATTTATTTCCACAAGGAGTTGGGGAATAATGTTCTACCCAAAAAGTTCCAAGTACGTCCACTAGGGGGAGCAAAGCATAAGCACTATCAGAATGGTGTTTTTTTGTTTGGTATACTTCGAACATGAAAGTGGCACTATTAGATAGAGACGGAACAGTGATCGTTGATCCGCCTGACTTACGGGTCGACAAAATAGAGAAGATTGAGTTATTTGATGACAGTATTGAGTCTCTAAGGTACCTAGCAGACAATGGTTTTGAAATAATATTTGTTACAAACCAAGCAGGAATTGAGGAAGGTAGGTTAAATGAGGAAGAGTTTTGGAAAATACACGAAGAAGTACTTCGAAGGCTTGCTCCAAGTGGTGTTAAAGTACTGAAAACTTATGTGAATGGCGAGAAAAAACGTCCAGATAATACCGAATGGAGAAAACCAGGCCCTAAAATGCTGCTCCAAGCTGCAGAAGACTTTAAACTCAACCTTTCTCAAATCTATATGGTGGGAGACAACCAATCAGATATACTGGCCGGAGTTAATGCAAAATGTAAGGGTAGCATTCTGGTGAAAACTGCGAATGAGAATGTCGAATCATCTGAAGCTATTTACACTGCACCCAAACTCCTTGACGCAGTCAAATATATTGTTGCCAATTCTTAAAGCTTCAATTGCAACCACGATTCGAACATCCAATACTACGGAGAGCCAAGTATTGACTATTAACAGCTTTGTGGTAAACTATATTTATGGAAACTCTACACGGTGCAGAAACGCACAATATTAATGATCGTATTTCTTTTAAGTTAACAGAGCATGGTCAAACCATACTTGCCGAACATTTTGCTCGTCAATTAGAGCAGGTACCTGATGGTATGTTTAGGGACGAAATTAGAACTTCAGTTGCTGATGGCCATCAATTTGCCGTGGCTGAAGATGGTACGGTAACCTTACCGCTATGGGAAGTTGCTTCCACCTTTGGACCTCACCTATCTATGACAGGTACGCAAGTATTCGAAAATAACTCGTTTTCTTTTAGAGACGCTCAGTAAATTAATCTTTTTGGTTGTCACTTAGCTCTAAAGTTCCAAGTAGTCCACTAGGGGGACCAAGCATAAGCACTATGAGAATGGTGCTTTTTTGTTTGGTATACTCTAGTTACTATGAAAAAAGAATTTACTCTTGATGAAGCTCGAAAAATTGGTGAACAAATCGGAGTAGATTTTGCTAAATACGACCTGGAACAGTTTCGTATGGGGCTAGCTGTAGAGCTGGAGCATGGATCCAACGATCCAGAAACAAACGTTACTAATAGCGACCCAACAATTACGGGCAAAATTGCTTGGGCACACCTTAAAGAAATACCAGATTACTACACACGCCTCAATAAAATGGAAGCGGAAGCGGGAAGCTAAATACTGAAACGGTTATCCAAGCTACTCAATCTTTCAGATAATGCAGCTATTTTCAATGGTGGGCCTTAAGGAATTGGTTACAGGATTACTTACCTCTCGGCCGAAGTGGGATCCAAAGTCTTTATGCATATATGACCTCTCTTTTTCAGGGGTCTTTTATTTTGGTATTATTGTGAACATGGGTAAAAGAAATTACTTAGTTGAAGGTGTGTCTGGTACAGGCAAGAGCTCAGTTTGTGATGAATTACAAAAGCGTGGCTACCAAGCAATCAATGGAGATAAAGAGCTTGCCTACCAAGGTAATCCCTCAACTGGGCAATCAACATATGGCTTTACGCACGAACATCACATATGGGACATAAACAAACTTAAGTCTATTGCCGAAGACGACAGTCACGAAGCTACTTTCTTTTGTGGTGGTTCAAGAAACTTCAATAAGTTTATTGACCTGTTTGATAAGGTGTTCGTTCTTGAAGTTGACGTAAATACACTCAATGATCGACTTGATAGCCGCCCAGACAACGCATGGGGGAGAAATCCAGATCAACGAGAGTTGATATTAAAATTGCACGCATCAAAAGAAGATATTCCTGCTGGTGGAGTTGTTATTGATGCAACGGTGCCACTTGAACAAGTTGTGGATGAAATCATCAATCAAACGCAACTAGAGCAATAGTTTGTTCTTCGTCAAAACTCCAAGTACGTCAACTAGGGAAACCAAAGAAACTATATACTTAGGTATTTGGTATCTTTTTGCTACATTATAATCATTGCGTTCATAATGTTAGAAAAGAGGCGGTCATGGAACCAAATGAAGTAAAAGCGACTGATGACAATAACATGCAGCCTCAAGCGGCCGTAACGACTACCAGTAATATACCCTTTTATAACTTTGCGAAATCTATAAAGACTAGGTTCAGGGAGCGGACTATTAGGCCATTATTCATGGCATGGCTATGCGGACTAATGTCTATTTTGATCGTTGGAATAGTTATTGGAGCGTATGAATATATTAGTTCACAGTATATGTATACTAACGGTGGTATATCCAATACTATCTACGTATCATTGCAGCTGTTGTTAGCCGCAATTGGGTTTCTTGGTTTTATGTTTTTTTGCATCGGTGTACCAATAGCGTATTCTGGCAGCCTTAGGAGGGCACTACGTATTTTTTTCCATCTTTTCGTATTTTTCATTGTGTTGTCGGTGGTTATGTTCTTCCTTCTTTTCAAAGTTATGCCAAAACAGCCGGAGGGTGGGGAAAATGGAAGTTTATGCCCTGGTTCATCACTGCTGAACATTAATTCCGAATGCACAGGTCTTTAGATAGCAAAATAGGTCCTTTGAACCAGGTATTTTTTTACTTAATAAAATGTGTGCAATAATTTGGGCATGTCAGTTATTAATGTAGGTTCTCTTAATAAAACAAAGATAGCTGCAGCGGAAAATGTACTTTTAAAAAGTGACCTCTTTCGTGGAGCAAAAGTTAAAGGTGTCGATATACACCATGAGGAGTTTGGCCACCCCAAGTCTATTGAAGATACAATTAAGGGAGCAAAGGATCGGGCAATGGCAGTATTTGAAGGCTCAGACTTAAGTGTTGGGCTCGAGGCCGGTCTGATCTTAGCACCTGGAACAAAAACAGGTTATCTTGAAACTACCGTATGTGCACTCTATGATGGAAGTGAATTTGCAATAGGAACGTCTCCGTCTTTTGAATGGCCACAGAGTGTCACCAAGTTAATACTTAACGGGCTTGATGGCAGCCAAGCCTTTAAGAAGGTGGGGCTCACAACTCAAGAAAAAATAGGTACCGCCGAGGGAGCTATCTATACATTAACTCACGGTAAGGTAACCCGAACAAACCTCAATGAGCTTGCTATTACTATGGCATTGGTGCGGCTTGAAAATCCCGATCATTATTAAAACTCTGGTCGCGCCCATTGAGGGTTGGTTTACATTTCCCGCCTTTTATGGTATTGTTTGTTTATGAATGAGAAGAAGGTTATCTCCTTGTCAGGCAATCCTAACAGCGGAAAATCGACTGCTGCGCAACACCTGTCTGAAACGCATGGGTTTATTGTTTGCCGGCCAAGCGACCTCATACGAGGTTTTGCCATTACAAATAATTTGTTACTTCTTGAGAGAAGGGATTATATTCGCGCGCATATTGACATGGTTGAAGAATATGGCGAAGATTATGTGGTTAACTCGATATTGGAGACACCCGGAGACAGAGTATGTGTAGACGGGGAGCGGATCCCTCGTCACATTGAAAAATTGCACAGTGTAGGCGCTAAGGTTCTAGCTTTTTGGTGTCCGCTTGAGATTCGGTATGGTCGTTCACTTGTACGCGGTGAAGTTCGTGACAAGAACTCACTACAGGCATTTGCAGAGGATGAGGCGCGTGAGTACTGCAGCTCTACTCCCCCATATACGAGTGTCATGACGGTAATGCAGATGGCAGATTACCATATAGACGCCTCCCAACCGATTGATAGAATGCTCGCGTCGGTAGATGCCTGTGTCGAACCATTACTTGCGGCAGCATAGGTAATAGTTACAAGAACAGTGTAGGCTGCCTCTAACTTGGCACTATACGTGGAAAGATATTATTAGGCTACGTTGCGACGCGACTGCCAAATGTAGTGTGCCAAACCAGCAATCAAGCTGGTACCAAGGAACACGCCAATCAGTGTATTGCCCGGGCCAGTATTCGGTAGGCTTGTGATCTGGTTTTCCGAGAGTACTTGCGGTGAAGTTGTAGATTTCTGCGCACATGGCTCTACCCAGAAAACTTTGTGTTTGGCGTTACTTCCTTTTGATCCAACTGCTACCACGGATAGTTTGACGTGATAGCCTTGGTTTTGTTGTGGGGTACCGGTAAAACTCAAGGTGTAGGTCTCTCGGGCATCTAAATCGTTTCCGCCACCTGCCACATCACCACCAATAAAGGGATGCAGATTACCTGTTTCTACCTTCAAGCTATCACCGCTTTTGTTAGTAGGAGCCTGGAGCTCAAAATTAACGTCGGCGTAATTATTATTCTTGTCATAGTTATAAAACTCGACGCTAAAGCTACAACTCACGTGTGGGTGGTTCTGAGGAATATTGTCAGGTACAACCTCGTTGTTGATTTTTACGACACCGTTGTTACCAGCAGGGTTATTCTGGCTAGCCGCAAAAGTGGATGCGTTTGCAGTAATTAAAAAACCCAAAATTAGAGCCATACCTAAACTTAGAATTACTCGCTTCATAGAACCTCGAACCTCCGTAAGAGTTACGTGGAAGATTATACCATTGTTTCGTGTATATTACAAGCTTTATATAACTTATTACTGCTTTTGTAAACAAAAAGCACCCTTTAACAAGGTGCTTTTAGGTTTTGTTGTTCTAGTGTTTAGGCGCGGCTAAGACGCTTTTTGGTAAGGAAATTGTGGAGCAGAGCACCTCCAACTGTTATGACACTAAACAAACCGATTACATTGCCGGCACCAGTGTTTGGTAAAGCTGTAGGTGCAGGTGTAGGTGTAGGGGTCGGGGTAGGGGTAGGGGTAGGAGTGGTTGTAGTGCTTGGCAAGACAGCAGTAGTAGCACAAGATTGGGTGCCGCCTTGCGCCCAACCCATCAAGCCATCTTCAAATCGGTAAATAGCTGTACCGTCAGCGGCAGTAGGGGTAGTCTTGTTTAGAACATCAATCTGGTAAAAACAATTTTTCATACTGGTACTCACGGTGTGTGTACCAACACCTAACATTTGCGTTGAAGAACTATGCACCTTTTGGGCTTGTAAGTTAGTACTGTCAAAGTTGGCGTTTGGTGCTTCCCAAGAAACAATGGTTACAGGTTGTGTACAGGTAGCGTCACCTGTGACAATAACGGTGGCAGATGCTTCCGTAGCTGAATCATTAAGCTGAATTCGACTGCTAGCAGTATTAACGGTATTAGTTGTGCCAACAATGTGGACACTACAATCAGTTGCGGCTAGAGCAGGGGCAACAGGAATTATGATACCTGCAAGCAGGACGTTCGCTACAACACTTACTAAAGTATTTCGAATTTTTTTCATTATATACACTCCTTAACCAGCTATTCTCACACTAAGCTGTTACATGTAGAGTATATACTTTTTTATAGTTCTTGTCAATACCGCTTAAGGTTAGTTCTTCTGGAAGCTTGCACCAGAAAAAGGTTCTGTTCGTATACGATCGGCCTCAACGGCCGAAATAGGTGGTGGAGGGAAAACAATTTCGTGTGGCCAGTCACCGTTAACTGCCCGCTTGCCGAGCAATGGAGCATCTATTTCTATACGTACGTTACGCATAAGTGCCTCAGCCTTTTCCCAATCAAAATATGCATCATCACCAAACGTTGTTGTTTCTGCCATGTAGTACTACACTCCTTAACGTAAGGACTCTAAAGCATAAACAGCATATTTACTGTGTGAAATTGTACTTTTCTCCCTAAACACTAACGCTAATGAGCTGCTCACGATTTATTTCCAAAATTGTGAGACGCGGGTGGCGGACAATTTTCTTTGTTTGCATGTCTTTCATAACCATGGCCGCACTTTCGCGGGTAATGCCCGCAAGATCGGCTAATAATTGGTGATTGACCGAGAAATTAACCCGCCACCAACCACTCGGCCGTTGCGAAGCGTGACAGACTTGTAAAAATTTTAGGGCAGCGAGGAGTTTGCCTCTTGTGTTGGTTTTTCCAAGACTACTCAAATGGACCAGTAGCTCGTGAACATCTGCTGAAAATTTATGTATGAGCATATCGAGCAACTCAGGATTATGTTGCATGGCCTCTTTTACCCTATCCGCCGATAATACCCATACGTCACAGTCGGTCAAAGCCGTATAAAACCAAGTAAGTGGTTGTGACAGACCAGAAAAAAATGCAAAGGGAATAAGTGTAGGTGATTTGACTAAGTGTAGGATTTTTTCATTGCCATGTTCATCAATGTCATAAAGCTTAATCACACCCGCCTTTATAATAAAAACCTCCTGGGGCATATCGCCTTCATAAAGAATAATTTGCCCCCTTGGGAAATGTTTTTCACGGGCGCCTTGAGTCAGGTCATCTAGCGCTTTAGACATCTCACATTAATTTTGCAAGATTAATAACTACGACGATATGAAATATCACACATTTATTCGCTGAAAAGTCTTACTGCAAGAGTTAAATTGCAGCGCTACAATAAATATTCTCTATATTAGGAGGAAAAATGAAACGGGCAAACACACACGTGGCGATAGTGTTAGATAATTATTTTGAGCAAATTGAGTTCGAATCACCGCTGGGCGCGCTCAAAGACAAAGGTATTGCCGTGACTGTTATGACGACCCATGACAAAAAAACGCTCCAAGCCATGCAGCATGCGAAACCAGGCAGCACGTTTGTCGCTGATCTACTTTTGCGCGAGGCCAAGATGGACGATTATGATGCAATTGTGCTTCCGGGTGGAGTAATCAATGCCGACAAACTTCGGATGGATGAGACTGCTCGCGCCTGGGTGATCGAATTTTTGGATAGTGATCGTCTGGTGGCGGCTATTTGCCATGCTCCGTGGTTACTCGTTTCTGCTGACTGCGTTGAAGAACGCCGGCTTACGAGCTATTACACACTTCAGGACGATATTAGAAATGCGGGCGGGGAATGGATTGATCAACCAGTTATTGTAGACGGAAATCTTCTTACGAGCCGTAAGCCAGACGACTTAGAGCAATTCAACACCGCAATTTTGGAGTGGCTCGATCACGACTCGCTCAAGCCAAAATTACGTGCCGGCTGATTACTGCAGTTTTTCTAACAGAAATGAAGCCCCTAAGACGCTATGCTAAAAATGCCGAACTAACCTGAAGGGAGGTATACGTATGGCAGGCAACACTAGTAGCAAACGCGGCTTTGCTGCGATGGATGCAAGTAAACGGCGTGAGATTGCTAGCAAGGGCGGAAAAGCCAGTGGCGGTAATTTTAGGAATAATCCCCAGAAGGCCAGTGAAGCTGGTCAACGAGGAGGACAAAATAGCCGCCGCGAAAGTCAATAATTAGCAGACAGAGGGGTAGGGATTGTTCCTTACCCCTTCCAAGGAGTTGATATGGCCCACAAATACGACCCAAGAGCAGGAAAAGAAGTCGAGAAGACTATGCATGAGTATAAGCATCATCATAAGTTTAAAAGTCGTGATCAAGCCATTGCAGTTGGTTTAAGCAAAGCACGACAAAAGGGTGAGAAGGTACCCGAAAAAAGAGGAGATTAGTATGAGAAATCACGGTAAGACGTCCCAACCAATCCGAAGTGTGTGGCAACCAAGTCTTATACACGATCGATTTTGATCACAGGCCCTAACATTTGGTGAGATGAGATTCTATTTGGCATAATTTTCTGATACGATAAATGCCAATGGAGGTTCGTTTTGCCGAAAAGTCAAAAATCTCGTAGTGCAGCCAAGAAATCACAGCCCAAAGACAAGCTTCTGCCTCGTTTATCAATTGCTTTTTTCGACCGGCCAGTTCTTACAGGCCTTATTTGGTTGGTCTTGGTCGTTTTTGGCCTTGTTAGTTATACAACCCTCCTAAAACGTGAGGGTTTTCCCAGTGTAAATATTCCCCTTACGCTCGTGAGTGGTACCTATGCTAGTGACGCAGCCGCGGTAGACAAAAATGTCACCAAACCAATAGTCGATGCTGCACTTAAGCAACCAAATGTCAGCACTGTTCTCGGAAGTAGCTCAAATAACTTCTTTACTATTCAGATCCAGTACAAAGAGGGTGTCGATGCCAAAACGGCTGCCAATGATCTTGAACAAAAGGTCAACCAAGCTCACGCTATACCCGCATCAGCTCACGTTCAGTACAACGTACCGTATTTTGGAGCAACTGGTGGTGACATACTGCCCATTGATGTTGCGGTTTCGTTTTATAAGAAAAATAATGATGTATCAACAGAGCAGCTCACTGCCAAGGCCGAGGAGGCCGCTACTTGGCTCAAAGACAAAAAACTTCCACTCGTAAAAGATGTATTTGTTAAAAGTCCGTTCCAGCAAACCGTTGATCCAAGCAGCGGCCAAGCTATAACTATCCAAAGAAACTTTGATCGTTTTGGTACCAGGCAGGACAACCAAACCAATTACTATAGTTCAGTTGTAATTGGAATTGCTAAAAATCAAGGCTCGGATGTTATTAAGCTCGACAAACAAGTCCGCGACGCACTTGATGAGCTAAACAAACAGCCGGCCTTCCAGGGCTACGCCGCTGAAGTGAGTGCCAGCTTTGCACCTAATATCAAAGATAATCTAAGTGAGCTTCAGCGCGTTCTTTTAGAGGGTCTGCTAGCGGTCCTAGTGATTGGATCGCTGGTAATTGCCATCCGTGCTTCGGTTATTACGATCGTCTCTATGATCACCGTACTTCTGACTAGTCTGGGATTGTTATATCTTATTGGCTACAGCCTAAATGTTATTACACTCTTCGCGCTTATATTGGGATTAGCATTAATTGTTGATGACACCATCATTATGGTTGAAGCCCTTGATGCAGCCAGAAAACGCCATAAAGATCGCCGCAAAATAGTGCTCGAGGCTACCCGCAAGATCAGCCGAGCCATGGTTGCCGCCACCGCTACTGCCGCCATTAGTTTTGCACCACTCCTATTTGTGGGGGGGATTTTGGGCAGCTTTATCCGCGCCATTCCTATCACCATTATTTCATCATTAATTATTAGTCTCATAGTTGCGCTGGTCTTTATTCCGTTTTTTGCACGCTTTGTGCTGCTTGGTGATAAACAGCTCGGCAAGATGGCTGTCAAAGAAGTTGCCGCCGGCTTTGAGGCTCGCTTGGCTGCCTTTATTGCAAGGCCAATGCTCTGGGCACGCAACTCACGCAAAAGGTTGTTCGGAGTAGGGCTGACGGCGCTTCTTATTGGTTTTGGTTTTATTGCTGCTGGTATATTTATCTCAAGCCAAGTGGTGTTTAACATTTTTCCACCCTCGAAGGACACGAATGGCTTATCGCTGACTATTAACTTCCCACCCGGTACGTCCATTGATCAGGCTCAGGCTATTGCAGAACAGGCCGATGCCATTGCCGCCAGCAGTGTTGGCTCTAATTTTGAACAAGCCTCATACTTTGGCAGCGGTACGGCTCAAATGGCTCAAGAGCAGATCACAATTATCTCCTATAACAAGCGCAAAGTGACGTCACCAGAACTCGTAAAGCAATTACAGGCTAAATACACCGACTTTAAACAGGCCCAAGTTGTTGTGGGGCAGTTAGATCTAGGACCTCCGGGAACAGTCTTTACCGTAAATATAACAGCTGAAAATCGTGAGCAAGCTTACAAGTTGGCTAATGATATGCAATCGTACTTACAGAAAGCTGAGCTCAAGCGCGTAAGTGGAAAAGTTGCCCACTTTACTAATGTCACCGTCTCAAGCCCAAATCAATACATTAACTCTGATGGAAAGCCAGTTGTAACGGTTTCATCAGGTTTTGATGGCGATGATACAACCACGCTGGTTAATCTCGCTCAGACAGCAGTGAAAAAAGAATTCACAGACGAAAAGATTAAAAGTTATGGTCTGGAGCAAGACGCCATTAGTTTTGAGCTTGGTCAAGAATCTGATAATCAAAATTCGTTCAAAACGTTACTATTTGCTTTCCCCATACTCTTACTCGCTATGTACATACTGCTTCTTATTGAGTTCCAATCTTTACTGCAGCCGTTACTGATCTTTATGGCCATACCATTTAGCATTTTTGGCGTAATGCTTGGCCTGTATCTCACTCACAACCCCATCAGCTTCTTTGCCATGCTTGGATTCTTTGCCCTCATCGGTCTGAGTATAAAAAACACCATCCTTTTGACCGACTATGCCAATCAGTCCAGACGTAGCGGCTTAGGTGCTATTGATGCCGCCGTAGCGGCTCTGGAAGAGCGTTTTCGTCCACTCTTTGCCACCAGTGCCACAGCCGTAGTTGCACTTATACCGCTGGCTATAAGTAGCCCGTTTTGGCAAGGACTGTCAGTGGTCCTAATATTTGGCCTGCTTTCTAGTACACTGCTAGTTGTAACCGTATTTCCATACTATTATCTTGGTGCTGAGTACCTACGTATGAAGGTCTCAGCTAAATCTTTTGTTGCCTGGGTTATTCCGACTGCTTTACTCACGGTACTGGTATCAAAACTAGTAAATACTGGGGTTGGTTTGTTAGTAATACCTATAAGCTTGTACTTTATTATTTTGTACAAAATGTACAAACGTCGCTTGAATAACACCACCAAATAGCAGTTTTTGCAAAATAAAGATAAATATTTAACATTTCGTCTTGAAGTAGAGTGCTATAGTGGGATACATTATAAAAATATAGGTGCTGAAGGAGTATGTCTTTATGAAATGGTGCCTAAAATCTTATAACAACGAAGTATGAATTAATGAGTACAGAAACAATTATTACAAAAAAATCTGTCGACCAAACAGAAATAAATACAAAGCAATTTATAATCATCCTCTATGTAGCACTATCGCTAATTTACCTAGTTGTAATGCTCACACTACCGCCTGACAAAAGGGCACTTGTTAAGTACCAATTAAGCCCTTCGGCGATAAAAGTAATCGGTCTCGTTGTCGCGCTTCCACTTGTGGCCATTTGGGGTGTAGCGTTTTATGGTTATTATCGATATAACACCTACGCGCTGTCCATCAGTAGAACCAAAGATGGCGCCTACCACAAGTTAATTTCAAACGGACTTCTGGTGTTGGCTCTAAGCCTGCCAATTAGCACCATCATTTCCAATTTACTTACGTATTATGGGCGTCAGAATACGAATTTTATGCCGAGCTCCACTATTTTGGGTAATTATCTTGCGCTTGCTTTGAATTTCGTCGCGTTTTTATTGATTTACCGGGGTACAAACGGACTACTAAAAATAACCAACCAGAGTCTGCGAACCCGGAGCGAGGTATACCTGATGATGGGGTTCACAATTGTCGTAGGTCTGTTTTTTTACCTCAGCTTACGTAACCCGGCCCGTCAATTTCCAACCGGCAGTGTCACTACGGCCGCTTATTATTTACCAGACTGGTTGATTATTCTAACAATTCTCATTCCGTACACGATTGTTTGGTACATGGGTGTCATGTCGGCCTACCGGTTGTGGCTGTATCGAAGTAACGTTCAGGGAAAGATCTACAAATGGGCCTTTACCCGACTTGCCCTGGGGCTAGGGGTTGTAGTGGGGTTTTTGATGGTACTCCGCTACCTGGTAGCACTAACAACCACACTCGACAACCTCGCGCTTAAGTATTTGTTATTAGTTGTCTACCTCCTGTTAATATTTATCGCGATTGGGTATGGCTTAATTGCCTCGGGCGCCAAACGTCTTAAGAAGATAGAAGAGGTGTAGTGCATAATGCCAGATAATAGCCTCTACATATCGGTAGTAGACATCACAAAAGATTATTTGGGACCAGCTTCAGGACGTTTTATAGATCGTCAAATTGCCAATCACCTGGATAAAAAACCAGGCAAGCTTGAATCTAGAGATATGGCAACGCTGATCGAATGGCTCAGGGTGGCATTTACAATTTTGACAGATGACAAGGTGCTAATAGACGAGTACTTTAGCCGTATTGACGGATTAACGAAAACACAATCTAAGCTGAGACGGAGATAGCGCCGCATGAAACCTATATCGAGAGGGCTCAAAAGCATAACGCGTAAAAATCGCGTCCGCCACGAGCAGGCCCAAACGCTCGCAATTTTTAATGCAATTGGAGATGGGGCTATTCTGACTGACATTAATGGTCGAATTGAGAGTATTAATCAAACTGCACTTAATATGTTAGGCTATCGCAGATCTGAAATACTTGGTAAATGGTATCCCGAGTACGTTATTGCCGAAGACGCAAATGGCCACGAACTGACACCACTCGAACGGCCAATCACCAAAGCCTTTATTACTGGAAAACCTATCTCACGGAACTTTTTTTATCGAACAAAATCTGGAAAACGAATATCAGTGGGTATAACGGTTTCCCCTGTAATTATTGAAGATAAACCAGTGGGCGCAATTTCCATTATTCGCGATACAAGCTATGAGTTTGAGGTCGACAAAATGAAAAGCGAGTTTATCTCGATTGCATCCCATCAGCTGCGCACCCCACTATCGGCTATAAAAACCTATGCTCACATGTTAGAGGGTGAGCTGGCTGGAAAACTTACGCGGCAGCAAACAGACTTTGTAAAAACTATACTAGAAGCCACGAATCGAATGAATGTGCTGATTGACGCACTGCTCAATGCTTCTCGTCTTGAGCTTGGCAAGCTTAAGGTCAAAAAACAAAAAGTTGTTTTAGAGAACATCATCAACGATGTTATCAAAGAAGCTCGCCTGGTCAATAAGAGTCGAAATATTACACTTCGCTTTAAGAAGCCAAACTCTACGTGTTACGTCAATATAGACGTGCTTTTGATAAAGGAAGTTGTCGCAAATTTAGTTTCGAATGCCATAAAATACACTCCAGACAAAGGGAAGGTTACAGTTACTCTTGAGGTCTATGCCAAACACATTCAAATAAGCGTTGCTGATACTGGATATGGGATACCAGAAGGCGTTCAATCTCGAATATTTACCAAATTCTTCCGAGCGGCCAATGCGCAAATTGTAGATGCAGGAGGAAGTGGTCTTGGACTATATACTGTCGAACAAATTGTAACAAGATTAGGCGGTCAGGTGTGGTTTACTAGTACTGAAGACGTAGGCACTACGTTTTACGTCAAACTTCCTCTGAAAGTTTTGAAACAGGAGAGTGCATGAAAGAGTATAATGTAATAATTCTAGATAGGAGAAATGTGTGAAGGGTAAGATATTAATCATTGAGGACGACCACGTACTAAGTAGCGCCTATGGATTAATATTATCAAAAGAAGGCTACACCGTAGAAAGCGCTCAAGACGGGCAGCGCGGTGTCGAAAAAGCCGAAGCGTTTGAACCAGACATTATCCTACTCGACCTACTGATGCCTGTCATGGACGGCGTTCAGTTTCTGGAAACCTATAACCCACAAAAGAACCACCCCAGTGTCAAAATTATTGTCTTAAGTAATGTAGGTGATGACGAAAAAGTAAAAGAAGCAATGGGACTTGGCGCGTATAAATACATTGTAAAGGCACACGCCTCGCCAGTACAATTATCTCGGGTAATTAACAGTCTATTGCCGAGTGCCAAAAAATAATTAGAGTGTGAGCTCCAAAAACTCTGATTCACCCATATACTTCGAGAAACGAACTTTATTTATCACTATTTTCCGATGAGATTGCGAAAGTATACCTTGTTGCTTAAGCTTACTCAGTTGAATTACCGCAGTCTCTCGGGTAATTCCGAGCAAATTAGCCAGTTCTTGCTGAATTATCGGCAGGTCAATTACAACTTTGCCACCCTTAAGCTCACGGCCATACATAATCATCAAATACTCTAGGATATGAAGCATCTTGTCAGCTGCCTTTGAATACTGCAGGGCATTAATTCTTAGTGATTTAGCTACGCTACTTGTTACATAATCATCAAGTAATTTTTGCATCAAAAGTGCATCGTGTTGCATATGGTGCCAGAACTCTTCGCGAGTTATGACGTGTAATTTTACGTCGGTGTAGGCTTCGTAAAAGTACAGCGCGGCTGGAGCTTTTTTGAACAGCCAAGCAGTAGGGAAGGTTTCAAAAGGTTTTTTGAAGGCAATTGGCTTTTCGCTGCCATCTGAACTAATGTCGTAAGCACGCACCAGACCACTTTTAACCGAGTAGGCCATCTCTGGGACCTCGCCTTGATACAAGATAATCTCACCCTTGCTATAGGATTTGATCGGATAGTTCTGAAGTAGGTTTTTGAAGTGATCCACGGATATATCCTGTCTACTCTTCTATTTTACGCTAACCGTGCTATAACTGGGTAGTTTTGTTATGATGAACACTAATGATACGAGCAGTAATTTTTGATTATGGTTGGGTTCTAAGAAAAGTATCGGTGCAGCAGGATCTTGTAGACTATGCGGCTTCTTTACGCGAAAAGGGTATAAAAACAGCCGTTCTCTCTAATATGATACGGCCTGTGGCTTTTATTTTTCGTCACAGTCCTGAGCTTAAAAAATTTAGTCCAGTCATCATTTCCTGCGATGTGGGACTGGCTAAGCCAGATCCACGGATCTATCAGATGATGCTCGAACAACTAAACACACCGGCTGAGCAGTGTGTTTTTATAGACAATCGAGAGGACAATCTTGAGGCCGCAGCCAAATTAGGTATTCATACCATAAAATCTCATAACACTCAGCAAATTATTAACGATATAAATAAACTCTTTTAGGCAGGGCGTTCGTTGGGAAGATTCTTGGATAAAATAATTGAAAAGACGGCAATTACAGCCAAGAAGAACATTGCTTCTTGAAGCGCACGTAGTTGCGAGTCGTCATAAATTTGGCTGACTTGCGTGGCCTGCTGCTGATTCAAGCCTTTGCTGGTTGCTAGATCTTCGGCCTGACTCTCTGAAACAATTTGGACTGTCTTAGTGGAGCTGGTATTAACAGAGTCCTTGACTTGGCTTGGCAGCGTACTCTGATTTATACCAGATACAAAGCCTGAACTCATTGCCATTATAAAAACTGAGCCAATCAAGGCTGTACCAAGTGCCGAACCCAAGTTTTGGAACGTACCCTGAAGCCCACCAACTTCGGTTGTTTTTGATTTATCGACCGAAGACATATTGATATTGCCAAGCTGTGAGGCAAGCAACCCAAGCCCTGCACCCAAGATGAACATACCCGTGCCAAACAAGAAACCCTTAATTTCAACATTGATAGAAGCCATCAAAATCAAGCTTCCCAGCACCAACCCAACTTGTCCGATCCGTACAATCCGGCGAGGCGAGAATTTATTAATCAAACGCAGTCCAATAACTGAAAAGATAATCAAAGCAACCGACAGCGGCAAGATTTTTAATCCAGTTTTGAGAGCATCGTAACCCAGGTTCACCTGAAGATATACCGGGATTACAAAGAACACCGCGGCAATTATGAGATATTGTGACAAAAGAACAGATAATCCACTTCTGAGTCGAATAATTTTGAGCAGGGCGACATCAAGCAATGCTTGCTTATTGTTCTTTTTAAGAGAAACTTGTCTGTCGTAAAACAGCCACAAAATAAGAAAGCCGGTCATAATCATATATGCCACAATTGATACACCGAAGGGATTAATCGCGTGGCCATTGATAGATGGTATTGCCAGCGGCCTAACCCAGCCCCATACCTTGCTCTGTAAAATACCGAAAACTAAAATACCAAGTCCTGTAGCCGACAGAATAGCACTCGGTATATCGAGTTTCTGCTTGCGAGTAACTGGCTCATCGGCAATCTTGTTGGTAACAAAAAGAACAAAGAGCATAATGATTGTCTCGGCTATAAACACGTAGCGCCAAGATAGATAGGTTGTTACTAGTCCGCCAATAAGCGGACCTGCTGCGGCGGCAGCACCCGAAACACCCCCAATAATTGCAAAAGCAGTAACGCGTGCCTTACCGCTATAGTTTGCAGCTGCTAGCACCGCGATAGCTGGTATCACCAAAACCGCACCCAAGCCTTCCACAAACGACCAACCAAATAGTAAAACCGCTAGGTTTGGGCTAAGACCTGTAATAAGCGAGCCTACCCCGTATACAACTGCACCAATCTTAAAGGCACGTCTGCGACCCCATATATCACCAAGCTTTGCACCGGTTAGCATCAGTGCTGCCATGGTAAGCGCATAGAAAGTAATGGCAATCTGCATTCCAGTAATCGTAGTATGAAGATCTCGTGCCACTTCAGACATTGATACATTCATAACGGTGCTATCAAGTACCATTACAAACTGTGCCAAAGCCAGGATCGCAATGACCACCCAATTTTTCTTCATAACACTACGCTACACCTATATTTCCAAAAAGACAAAACCAGTTATTGCTAAAGCTTGGGATCTAGGTGTATAGTTCGCTTATAAACAAGGAGGTGTTTATGGCAAAGAATAATAACGATATGAGCGGCTGGACTGGCTGGGTAGCCTTTGCAGGTCTCATGCTAATTGTGGCAGGTTTCTTCCACATTTTGGCAGGTGTAGTAGCACTGTTTAAAGACACTGTCTACGTAAACGGTGCAGCCAATGTGTGGGTTTTGAATTACACAGCCTGGGGCTGGATTCACATAGTTGGTGGACTCATTGCCTGGTGGGCTGGGTCAGCACTTTTGCAAGGCAAGACGTGGGCACGTGTTTTAGCGGTCCTCATTGCTATTGTAAGTGTGGTTGGTAATATGGCGTTTGTACCAATCCAGCCAATTTGGTCACTACTGATCATTGCCGTAGATCTACTTATTATCTACGCAGTGACAGTGCATGGTGGTGAGCTCGAAGCTTAAGATAGTAAGCTAAAAATAGAAAACCGCTCATTACCCAGGGCGGTTTTTTAATAAAAGCTACTTCCAGTAGTATACTGAAAGAGTAACAAGAAGAAGGGGGAGTTATGCCATTAGGAGGACCAGGTTTTCGCAGAGGACGCCGCCGCGGTTTAGTAGTGGGAGCTGCAATTGGAGCATCGGCTGCTAGTCGCAGGAACAATGCGAGCCAACCAGAACCAGAAGAGCCACAGCAGCCAGCTGCCGCCAGTACAGACGACCAGATCGCTGAGCTCGAAAAGCTTGCCAAGCTCAAAGATCAGGGTATTTTGACTCAAGAAGAGTTCGACGCCAAGAAAAAGCAAATTTTAGGTTTATAAACAAATACGGAGGTTACTATGTTGTTCATGGGTGCAATGATGCTCATTGTTTTGCCGTTGTTTCTATTTGTCTGTGCACGAATGGTAAGTCAGGGTGAACACGGCCATAGTTTCGGTGCTAAAGTGTTTGAAGGTATTTGCTATATTTTTGCTGCCTTTTGTTTGTTCGGGTTGGTCTTGCTAATTGTCGAAGCTGTGTAAGGTAACTGACGCTATGGTAAAAAACACAGCCGAAGCAGAATATAAAAAGATCCAGAGCTATTTTAGGGCTGCTGCCGCGGTTGCCTTACTTGTGCTTACATTCGGAGCAATTTTCTACCATATTGTAGAGAAGCTTAGCTGGCTGAATTCGTTTTATTTTTGCACCATCACCCTCACCACCGTTGGATATGGCGATATTACACCCCACACCAACCTTGGCAAGTTTTTCACGATATTTTATGTTATTACCGGAGTAGGCATCCTGGCGACCTTTGCTAACTTGTTTATTAGACGGGCAGTCCTGAAACGCGAGGTTCGAAAAAACAATGATTAGCGTTACTCCGGTTCAGAAGCGAGCCTTGGCCATTACCACAGCCTTGGCAATTGTCGGTGGGGCTTATTTTTTGCGGGGATACTTTATGCTGATTGTCTTTGCGGGCATCGTGTCCTTTATGTTTAACCCTCTGTATCAACGAATGTTGCGCAAAGGTCGCAAACCACGCAGTGCAGCTTCGCTGACACTTATAATCTCCATTCTAGCTATCATTATTCCGCTCATACTCATTGTTGTTCTAACGTTTTATCAGGTTTTTACGGTCGCGGACAACGTTAAGCACGCAACCACCAATGTTAACCTAAATGACCTCATTCAGCATTTTGTGGACGCTTGCAATCGATTCTTTGATTCAATTGGCATTTCGTACAGGCTTAGTGTTTCTGCCATCACTGCGTCTCTCAGCGATGCCCTACATTCGTTTGGCTCTAGTCTTTTATCCGGATTGAAATCTTCGGTTAGTAGTTTTATACAGTTCTTCACCATTGCCATCATTTACATCTATGTATTTTTGTCGCTGCTGATAAAGCAAGATAGCCTGATTGAGCTGTTTCACCAGTTGAACCCACTTGGTAGGGAAGTGAGCCAGCTTTATTCTAGCCGGGTCGCCGCCATGACCAAAGCCATGGTACGTGGTCAGTTTATTATTGCAGCCACCCAGGGTTTTACTGATGCCTTGCTACTATATTTGGCGGGTCTGCACACCGGCTTTTTCTTCTATTTCCTAATCCTGACTGCACTATCAATCATCC
>CAZPPF010000003.1:0-55471 GCA_964588395.1 uncultured Candidatus Saccharibacteria bacterium
CATCGCTCCAGATTTTGAAGATAAAAAGGAGCAACTTAAAAGCGTACGGCCAACAATTTTTCATGAGGTGTTTCATCAGTACCAAAACTACACAGGCGAGAATGGTCCATTTACCGCAATTGAGAATGCTGTCTATGAGGGTATGGCTACCGTATTTGAACGAGAGTACTGCGGAATCTGGCAGCCATACGGTGATTACAGGGAAACCCCAGAAGAAATAATGAAACAATGGCTGAGAGACCTACAACAGCTCAGCATGAAGGAGTTTCAAGATACTTACAGTGAGTGGAAGTTTTACCATCCCAAATTTAAAGAACGCTGGATTGTTTATAAAGTTGGCACATGGATTATTGACCAGATTCTTACTAAGAAACACCTTACGATTCTAGACCTAAGCGAGAAAACAGCAGGAGATGTTCTAAAGTTTTACGAGCAGTAGTGTTCTAACCTCGTCAATTACGCTGTACAAAGCATAAGCAGTATAACCTCTGCAAAAGAAGGTTTTTTATTTTGCATGGACTACAATACGCCTATGATAAATAAAGTGAAGAAACACAGTAAATTGCTTGTTGCGCTCGTTATCGTTGTTCTTGTTTTGATAATTTTACATTTTGTTCCCATAAGAAAAGAGACAGGATACCTCAATGGTCTATCTGCAAATCTCTGTATTGGTTATACCAGTCCTGAGAGTATTAATTATCGAATTATTCCCAATGGCTTCAATAGCTACAAGGTAGGTAAACAGTTTATTACGCCCAGCACACTTGCACGATATGGCTCCAACGAAGCCTTCGGATGCGATAAGCCAGTCGAAATACATCTTTTCTTACTCTAAGCGATTAACTATTGTTGTGTCTTGAAGTATCTGCACCCACTACCCAACTCTTCCAGAAGTAAGTTTCAATTCGAATTTACTTGAGCTTCCAGTCAGAAAGGTTCTAACCTCGTCAAGAACGTTGTACCACGAATTGCTTAACATATTGTGATAAAAATCATAGTCAATATGTGAGATAAATTATAGCTACAAACACCTTATCCGACTATTCTGAAAGCAGTAAGGAGGATAAAGAGGTGTTCCGGTACTTTAGACGCTTTATGCGCCAAACAAACCAAGTACCACGCATGCGTGAGACCTGGCGACAATATTTAGTCTATTAACTGTTCGCACAATTGTCTTTAGTGGTCACGAACCGACTCTTTATGTAAGCCTCAAATTCTTAATTTTTCGAGTCAGTATCGTCTGGTTGGTGCGAGAAGTAGTAACCTTGTCCCCTAACAGTATGGATAAGATTCTGATTGGTTAGTTGCTCAAGCTTCCAACGTAACCGCCGAACGTATACATCAAGGCGGTTGCTAGTGTGCAAGTCGTCAATTCCCCAAACATCTTGGAGTAGAGATTCCCGGGATATTGTGCTTGAAGCCTCAATCATTAGCCGTTTAAGGAGTAGTGCTTCTTTCCGGGTCAGCTTACTAGACATATCCTGTGCAAAAACGGTATGTGTTGCCATATCAAGGCTTATACCACATTTATCTGCCCAAAATGATGCAAAACTCTTATTATCTCGTCGTACCAAGGCTCTGATACGCGCTATTAATTCATTATGGTTTAATGGCTGGACTAGAAAGTCATCAGCACCCAATTCAAGACAGCGAATAAGGCTAATTTTTTGAGTGCTCTCAGAAACCATCAAGATAGGAGTAGTTACACCCTTTTGCCGAAGACGACGACAGACGTCTGAACCGCTCACTTCTGGTAATTCTTCATCAAGAATTATTATCTGATAGTCGGATTGCTGAGCCAGTTGGATACCTAGCGAACTTTCCTCAACCACATCTACCACATAGCCGATGCCACGAAGCTTGACTACTAAATCATTAGTTTTCTGATTTATTTCATCAATAACTAAAACGTTGGGTACACCCACTCTTTTCATATTACGGAATATATCACGCAGATTAGAAAGTAATGAAAGATTTAAGCAAAAATTCATTTAATATTAATGTTTGGGAGAATTTCAGCAAAAAGTAAATTACGGCTTGATGATAAAATTTTAGGTACGGAGAGGTGCAAGAGTGGTTGAATTGGACGCTCTCGAAAAGCGTTGTGCCTGTAAGGGTACCGTGGGTTCGAATCCCACCCTCTCCGCCAGCTAGGCAGAAATTTGTACGAGCCTCGGTGGCTTAGTTTGTTTTGGGGTTTCAGGTTCGGATTTTATCTTTTCCGTAGACCCTGGCTTACTATCTGCTTCGGGTGCTTTAGGTCTTTTTGGTCGCGTCATGAGTAGATAGGCTAGTAAACCTCCGGCCAGCACCAAGAATATGGCTGCAAAAATGATAATGTTAGTGTTTGCGTCATGCTGGACCAACTTTATAACTTGCACAGTGGTGTTTTGTACCACCGAATCGCTCGAGGCAACCTTGGCAATATGATCCTGGGCCTTCCTAACTCCATAGGTAGATAAAGCCACGGTAATAAGCAGGATAATGCCAGTAGTGCCCAGAGCAATCATAACTCGCCTGGCACCCTTCCGCTTTTCCGTACTCGCGAAGACAATAACCAGCGCACTTAAAACGGCCAGTCCACCGAGTATAAACGGTGCAATGTGAGCCCATTTGTAATAAGTGGGCACGTTGTGTAACTTGTCAAAGACTGGCTGTTGTTGACCCTTGTCTCCGGTATTGAGGGTGTCCGGCGTAATGGTGGCGTTGGGCAGAAAATCCTGGTTGGCATTAAAGTCTTGAATAGCTTGTTGAATTTGTGGCTCAATGCTAACCCCAGCTACCCGACAGTTGATATTAAATATGTCTGAGGTGTCTGGTATTTGTCCTCGCACACAAACCGGCAAGGCTGCATAACGGCTCCGCGCCTGATTAGTCAGATCTTGGATAAAAGTTTGCTTGACCCCGCTGACATCTATTGCAAAGGTGGGCTGAGCGGTTTTGCCTTCTAACCAAGGAGTTGTGCCGTCAATGAGTTGTTCGGTGGAGGCTTGCAAAAACCCGGGTGTAACCGATTGTTTAATGGCAGCTTTTACTTGCTCGCCGTTATCGTTTGAGTTGCCATCGGTGGTTTGGGCCACCGCGGTCTGACCTTGTTTGGTCAGGCTATCAATAACAGTACTATAAACATTACCATCATGAAGCCATTTTTTAAGATGGGCTGGGGTAAAAGTGAGTACAATAACGGAGGTAGTTACGGTCATATACAGCAAAAACAAAAGTACGGCACCAGCCACAAACACCAAAAATTTTCGCATAAGCGTATTCTAGCATCAAACGTCAGTTAAGAACCAAAGAGAATCTTTTGACCTGCTTTTGAAGCCCCAAAACTTGTAATAGATGGTGATGTAATAGTAGCTGTAGGTTTATCGCCCGTTGGATCTACGGTTATAACCTTTGACCACAGCTTCTTTCCGGTGTGTGGATCGTAGTTATCGATGTAAACATTTGCGGGAGCAAGCGGTGGTTGAGCCCAACTCAGCTGATCTACGTCAGGAATATTAACAACACCACCTGCGCTGCTTTCAAAAGTAAAGGTTGTCTCATTGTCGCCGTTTTGAAGCGATTGAACATCGCTGGTTACACCCCCAGTAATAACAGAATCAACATATCCACTCTTGGCAACCGGAGTTGCGGCTCCCGGTTGGTTCAGCACAGCAATGGTCACCTGTTTATGTTCCTTGCTCTGATATTTGTGGGCCGCTTCGGCGACTTGTCTGCCCAGAACTGGTCGCTTTGGATGGTGGGAATCGTATTGTTCTTGCTCAAGGCTGGCATCTGGGTAAGGATCGGGTGCACCGGTGATTGTCAGTCCATCTTCTTCATAAATTTTCCCTGCTTCCAGCTCTACTATTCCTTCGGCTTCAGCTTGTTGTATGGTTTTGTTTGTCCGGTGATTACCTTCTGCATCAAACATTTCTACACCCTTGGTCTGTGATGCCAGATTATACAGGCAGAATTGGTCCAAGCTCTCTTGACCAACCACTTCATCGCCCGCATTAATTGCAAAATTGGCATGAGCTCTGTGAATAATTTTTCCAATAATAGGCATCATGGCAGGATTGCAGTGAAGGCCTGCGAAACTAACCACGGTTACCGTACCATCCGTTTTAAAGAGCTTCGGCTCGTTGTCAAAAGCTTTGTCTACCGCCCTTGAAGCTTGATCTGAAAAAGTAGTGATACCTTCTACTCGGTCTACAATTTCCACCCCGACATTGTTAATAAGCGTGTTCATCCAGCCGGTTGCAGTCGCACCCTCTAGAAATGAATTGTCAAAAACAGGGCTAACGTTTGGGGTGGGCTCTGCTTGCAGCAATTGATGTGTTGCGGGTATTGAAGCGCCGGCCAGCATAGTCGCAGCCATTACGAAACGCATGGTATTCTCACTTCCCAATCCCTGTACCACATGCTCTCGCCATTCAGGGTTTATGAGCTTTGACTTTGAGATAGCATAGAGCCCCAAAACTCCTCCAAAACCGTACAAAGTGGCCCAGTGCCAAGCTCCATTTTCGACATTGTTAACATATGGGTCAGCATTTGCCAACAGGCTGATTATGCCGGCAAAGTCTTCTTCGCTCGCATCTTGGCCATCATTAACACGTATACTTGCCCCTAAACCATGCAAATCGTGGGTAAAGTTTTCCATCGGAATGGAAATGGAACCGGTGAGGCCGGTATGGATAGTCAAGCGGTCATCAACAGTTGGCCTAGTATTAGCGCTCAGACCTGCGACAGGAGTATCTGTGCCACGCAGCATCATACCCAAAGCACTCGCAGACACAAAAGCCGCTCCCACGAGCGCCGCTTTGCCCAGAAAACGCCTAATACGATGTTGTTTGACAGATGCCTCAACAACGAGTGGTACCTCAGCTGTCATTACCTCTGATGATGGGTCTGCGTCAAACTCTTGAAAGGACTCTTGGGCATCAAGTACAGCTACCTCAGGCACGCTTTCAATATGACCATTATTTGAGTGGCCGTTTTGTTGTAAACGGTGTTCAGTATCCTCAGAGGTACCCATAAATATGCCCTAGTATGCTCTCAATTTATATAATTGCAAGACCACTTTTTTACAACATTTGCAACCAGGTACAATAATAATATGAACGAATCAATTTTTACCAAGATTATTAAGGGTGAGATTCCGGCTGAAAAAATCTATGAGGATACACAAACCCTAGCCTTTTTGGATATACATCCGTTAACGCCTGGCCATACACTGGTTATTCCCAAGATTCAAATGGACAATTTTGATGATTTATCAGACGAAGCTTACGAAGCTTTATGGAAGACAGTGCAAAAGGTGGCAAAACAAATAAAAACAGTTACGGGTGCTGTAAGAGCCTGTGTGCGAATCGAGGGTTTTGATGTACCCCATGCCCATGTTCATGTATATCCCTGTAATGTGGCAGAAGACTTCTATGGCGACACTGATCGACTCAATAAAGAACCTGATCACCAGGCGCTGGCCGAAATGGCCAAAAAACTGGCCTTCCCTGGTGTACAATAAACGCATATGAGTAACCTTCTGATTGCCTTTTTGATTGCAGCTGGTAGCTCAGCTTGGATCTATGCCAAAATGTATCGACGGAGCGGTGGTTTGCGCCAACAAGCCCTCATTGTGGCGGGCGTTTCAGGCCTGGTGGTTTTGTTAATAGCCTGGACGCTTTTAAATACAATAGTGCACTAGCCGTATAATACTCATTTTCTAGGAAATTCTTATTCTAACTGGTACTATAGGGCTATGGATGAAAAGGGGTTGGGGCGTCGTCTCCAGGAGGCTCGACAGGCGGCCGGTCTAACGCAACAACAGCTGTGTCAAAAGGCAGGGTTAAGCTATTCAACACTGGCCAAAATTGAACGCGGGGCTATAAAGTCACCCTCGATTTTTACCATAGGACAGATTGCCGCGGTACTCGGTATGTCGCTGGACGCGTTGGCTGGATCCCCTGCCCCGCTTACGCCTCAAAATGAAAAGAAACGCTCTAAAAGCGGTGTTAGCTTTGTATTTTTTGATGTGAACGGTTGTTTGGTGCGGTTTTTTCACCGAGCGTTTACGCGCCTGGCTGAGGAAACCGGCACACCCTCGGATATTATCGAAACAGCCTTCTGGCACTTTAATGATGCAGTTTGTCGGGGAGAGATGAGTCTGGACGATTTCAACCTGACTTTAGCCCAACAGCTCCATATTGATGGACTTGATTGGCAGAAGTACTACCTAGAAGCAATTGATCCGATTCCGGAGATGCACGAGCTAGTTCGCTGGGCCGCTGATAGATATGACGTGGGGTTGCTCACCAATATTATGCCTGGATTCCTAGATGCTATGAAAGAACACGGTTTGATCCCGAATGTAGCGTACGCTGCTATTATTGATTCTTCTGCGGTAGGCGCAATCAAGCCGGACCCGAAGATTTACGAAGCGGCTATGGCGATTGCAGCCCGGCCACCTGCCGAAATCTTGTTGGTTGATGACAGTCGGGCCAATGTCATGGCCGCCGAGCGGTTGGGTTGGCACGTACTATGGTTTGACGACTACCGTCCAGACGAATCAGTTACACGTATTCGTACTACACTGGAAGTGACCGAGGACTCCCCTACCCCTTAAATCGACCGTGCTCAGCTGACATTTTCGCCAGTTGTTCGTGAGCAGCAGCAAGCTGAGATTTGGTTTGCTCCACCACTGCTTTAGGGGCACCTTTGACGTAGGACTTATTACTCAAACGATCCTCGAGTTGTTTAACCAACTTGGTTTGTTCAGCGATTTTTACCTGCAATTGCTGGCTAAAGCGCTCAATAGTTTCGTGATCAATATCTAACCAGGCCTGATGGTCGGTATTAACCAGGCGTAGCCCATAACCATCGTCAACCTCACCGACATCGATTACCCGCGATAACTGCTTAATGAGCGCAGCATTTTCAGCAATAAAGGGTGCCTTGTTGTAGTATAGGCGAGTTCCGTGCTGGTGCAGTGCTGTCAGCAGATAGCGAATCTCGCTCACAACCGCCTTGATCTCTTCAAATGTTTCTGCCTCAGCTTGATTGCCACCGGCTGGCTCTGGCCACGATTCAGTTATAAGCAGACTATCACTTTTTAGATCCAGAGTTTGCCAAATGGCTTCGGTTACAAACGGTGCAAAGGGATGAGCAAGTTTGAGAATGGTTTCGAGCACATAAGCGAGTTGTGGCTTGTTAGGCTCGGTTTTGGAGGCCTCAATGTACCAGTCTGCCACATCATCCCAGACGGCGTGGTAAAGCGTTTCATAAGCTTCTGCAAAGCGGTAATTATCTAAATCTGAAGAGAGCGTCTCTGTTAAATGTTGTAATTTAGTCAATATCCAGTGATCGGCTGGTGTTTTGGGATTCGGCTTGCCAGCGTGAGAGTAATCATCACCAAGCTTGTCTTCGATAAAGCGTGCAATGTTCCAAAGTTTGTTGGCAAAATTACGAGCTTCCTCAACTCTTCGTTGATCATACCCACGATTTATAGCCGGTGCTCGTCCCGCAATAATGCCCATTCTCAGGGCATCTGAGCCATATTTTTCAATCACGGGCATAGGGTCTACGGTGTTTCCAACTGACTTGCTCATTTTGGAACCATCTTCAGCCATAACATAGCCGTGAATGTAGACTGCCTTAAATGGCACCCGGCCAGTTACGTACAAGCCAAGCATAATCATACGAGAAACCCACGGGTATAATATCTCTCCGCCCGTTTCCATGAGGCTGAGCGGATAAAACTGCTTAGCGTCTTGCCCGCTGGGATAATCAAGCGTGGCGTACGGCCAGGAGCTGCTTGAAAACCAGGTGTCAAACACGTCTGGGTCACGGCGGTAATGTTTGCCACCCACCTCAATTATTTCTTCCCCTACCCTATCGTCGTAAATCCAATCTTCAGGATCATCGAGGTTTTGAAAGGCTGGAATAGGGATACCCCAGGCAATCTGGCGGCTAATATTCCAATCGCGTAATCCCTCTAGGTAGCGGACCAACTGATCTTGTTTGGTATCTGGATAAAATAGAATATGGTTGGCTTTGAGCTCCTTGATGGCTTCTTTGGCGAGCGGTTGCATGTCCACAAACCATTGTTCACGGAGCAAGGGCTGAATGACGTTACCACACTTATAACAGTGACCAACGTTATGCATATGATCCTCAGTTTTGACCAAAAGCCCCTGCTCTTCCAGGTCTTTGACGACTTGATCACGGGCGACTTCTACACTTAAGCCACGATAGGCTTCTGGTACCTCATGGGTCATTTTGCCCTCGTGATCAATCACTGAGATCATAGGCAAGTCATGGCGCTTGGCAACCTCAAAGTCGTTTGGGTCATGGGCTGGGGTAATTTTCACTGCTCCGGTTCCAAAATCCATGTCCACCATTTCATCAGCCAAAATGGGTATTTCGCGCTGTGTCAGGGGTAATTTGGCTGTTTTTCCGAGAAATTGCTTATAACGTACGTCTTTTGGATTGACCGCCACAGCGGTATCGCCAAGCAATGTTTCTGGTCTCGTAGTGGCGACTACAATTTCTCCGCTGCCATCAGTCAAAGGATAGCGGATGTGCCATAAATGACCCGATTCTTCCTTATATTCGACCTCGATATCGGCAAAGGCGGTGCCATGGAACGTACAGAAGTTTACGAGGCGTTCACCCCTATAGATAAGCCCTTCGTTCCACATTTTCTTAAACGTGCTATAGGCTTGTTTGACGATCTTGTCATCCAAAGTAAACGTATAGCGACTCCAGTCAGCACTGGCGCCCATGCGTCGCAATTGAGTTTCGAAACCACCCCTGTTGTCAGCAACAAACTTCCAGATTTGGGCATAGAGCTCTTCCCTACTAAAGTCAAACCGACTTTTCCCTTCTTTGGCCAAGTGCTTTTCATATACCACTTGCGTTTCAAAGCCAGCGTGATCAGCTCCTGGTAATAAAAGTGCCGCCTCCCCTTTCATGCGGTGGTAACGGACAGGAATATCTTCTAAGACCGCCGTTAGTTCATAGCCAATATGGAGATTGGCATTAGCGTTGGGCGGCGGCATAACAATGCTATAACTACCAGCACCGCGGGATTTCGGCTTAAATGCCTCACTTTTTTCCCACAAAGCGTAGATATCTTCCTCATATTCAGCTGGTTCATAAGCTTTCGGTAATTTCATAACAACTCCGTTATCATACCACCTCTTAAACATTTATAAAATAACAGAGGTGAATTCACATGAAAGAAAGACATTAAAAACCAAGGTTTTTGCTTTCAAAACCCACATTTCTAACGTCTTAACTGGCTTGTGTTTCATGGAGGCAACCCGCCCAAAAGGGCGGATTACCGGTTTTTGTTTTCATAGCTAGAATAACCACTACCGCTCGCTTAGGCAATATTGACATAAGAGGAAATATATTGCAGAGTAACTACATTGACAGATTGGGCTTGGTCTCCAAAGCGTATGGGTCAGCCGATGGTTGCTTGTGGATAGCTTTGTAGCAGCCGAGTGTGGCAATCATAGCCCCGTTGTCGGTACATAATTTAACGTCTGTATAGGCGATAGGCAAGGGAAGCCTCTCTGTTAATTGACGCCTGAGCTCCTGATTAGCTGCCACCCCACCTGCGATCACGACCGAGGTCGGTCGAAACTCTTTATAAGCTTCAAAAGTCTTGTCCACGACGGTTTCAACCGCTACGTGTTGGAAGCTGGCGGCAATGTCTGCCCGCTGAGCGTTATTTAGAAGGGCAGGCAGCTCGTAGCTAGGAAAATCGTAACCTTTACCACACATCGCTTGAACCTGCCTTAAAACGGCTGTTTTGAGCCCAGAAAAGCTAAAGTCGTACTTCTCAGCCATTTTAGCCTTGGGCAAGGCCAATGCTTTAGGCTCGCCCTCTGTAGCCACTTTGGCAATACTTGGCCCGCCGGGGTAGGGGAGTCCAATAATTTTAGCGACCTTATCGAAGGCTTCACCAATGGCGTCATCTTGCGTCTGACCAAGTAAGGTGTAATCAAAATGATCGCGAAACAGGACGAGCTGGCTGTGGCCGCCAGAGACAACTAAGGCCAGCATGGGAAACTTGGGTTGGTTTTTAGGGAGTGAGTAACTCGGTAGGGAAGTCTCGGTGAGGAAGTTGACATAGATGTGTCCCTCGACATGATTAATAGCATAGAGCGGCTTCTCTTGGGTAATTGCTAAGGTGCGAGCTGCCAAAACTCCAATCAGCAGGGAACCACCGAGTCCTGCACCGTAGGTTACGGCAATACCGTCGATATTATTCCACGAACAGTTGGCATCACTCAAAGCTTGCTCAATAACAGGGGTAATCGACTCAATATGGCTACGTGCAGCAATTTCGGGCACCACACCGCCATATTTGGCATGCAGGTCCAAGCTGGTGGCCGTTACCACACTCAAAAGCTGCTGGCCGTCCTCGACCACCGCAGCCGAAGTCTCATCACAGCTGGTTTCGATTCCCAAAATTCTCATCCGTTACAGTATACTTTAGTCAATGGGTTTTCGAACTGTAGTCAAGAAGTTTATTCCCTCCGGGCTTTTCCCGGCCATTGAGCCATATGGCCACTTGGTTGAAGCTGTTATATTCAATACGCTGAATGGTTTTCCAGGCCGTAAGTTCAAGGTCATTGGAGTTACGGGCACCAATGGCAAGACAACAACCAGTTTTCTGATTCATAAAATGTTGCACGAGGCTGGCTATAAAGTTGGGCTGATGACTACGGTGGCCTATGGGGCAGGGGACACCATTAAACCGCAAATGGAACATATGACTAGTGTGCCGGTGCCGCAGCTCATGAAACGCCTCAAGTGGATGAAAAGCCAGGGTGTCGAGTGGTTAGTACTAGAAACCACCAGTCAGGCCTTGGCTCAAAACCGGGTGTGGGGTGTGCCCTACAGTGTGGCTGTCATGACCAATGTCACCCATGAGCATTTGGACTATCACAAGACATTCGAGAATTATCGTGATGCCAAAAAGAAGCTGTTCGAACTGGCCAATAAGAATAAAAAAGGCCTCCAAACTGGCATAATCAATGTCGAAGATCCTAGTGCCGAACTGTTTGCGGCCGCAATAAAAAAACCTGTGCTCTATGGTATTGGGAAGGGAGACCTAAAAGCCAACAACGTGCAGCTCACCGCCTCGGGCAGTACCTACCAGGCCACTATTAGCACCGATAGCTATGACATTACCTGCCATTTGCCCGGTAGTTTTAACGTTTACAACTCTCTGGCCGTTATTGGCGTTGGCCGAGCGCTTGGCCTCACCAAAGAGCAGATCGAAACTGGCATTGCTGCCCTTAAAAATGTCGAAGGCCGTATGACGACCATAAATGAAGGCCAGGACTTTGAGGTAATCGTGGATTATGCCCACACACCAGATAGCTTTGAAAAACTGTTCAAAGACCTCAAGCCAGTGGTCAAAGGTAAGCTGATTGTGATGTTTGGCAGTGCCGGTCGGCGTGACGAAGCCAAACGACCAGTCCAGGGCGAACTAGCCGGCCAATATGCTGATGAAGTAGTGATAACAGAGGAAGATGACCGCGATATTGATGGCCAACAAATTATGGACGAAATTGCAGCTGGAGCCGAAAAAGCTGGCAAAACCCGTGACAAAGATTTATTTCTAGTTCACGACCGTACAGAAGCTATTAACTTTACTGTGAAACGGGCAGGGAAGGACGACACAGTCCTCTTACTCGGTAAAGGACACGAGAAAACGATTGAACGAGCTGACGGCGAGCACCCCTGGGATGAGATTGGTACCGCTCACCAGGCACTGAAAACTACCTAAAGCTCTTCGGGGCAAAGCTTCTCTCCATCTTGACCCATAGCAGTCGCTGAGAAGCTGGTGTAGCCTGGGTCAAACTGAAACACGATATCAGTATTGTCATTTGAAACTGCAGAAATAACAGGGCGTCCATCTTCGATATGCTCTACCTTGGTAATCTTTGTAAGAGATGTTGAGCCAATACAAAGTGGTAGGTCAGGCTGACCTACTTTATTAAACAGAAGCTCAACGGCCTGGTCGCCGCGCATACCACACAAATCAATTGACTTTTCTGCCATTATGTAGTAGTATATCAGTAGTTGTCATAAAAATAAACACTAAAACTAACCATGACTCAAGCAGAACAACCTCTAACACCTATGCAGCGACCACACGTAGTTACGCATGAGCGTCGCCCTGAAGAAACCGAAGTATTCTATGCGCGCAGTCTTGAAGATCCACTGGTTGTAGCCTTTGGAGACCAAAGCGATAGACAGCGTTTAGCAAGACTGGCATCAATGGGACTTCACGAGAGTATTGGGAGTCACCAAGTTAGCAATGCAATAGATTTTGCCACCGATTATGCGTATCGGGCCTTTGGCATAGCTGATATACAACACGTTACCAAAGCAACCAATTTTGCCGGTAACACCATTGAAAGAGAGCTGAAAACCAACGAACAGCTAACACCACTACAAAGAATGAAGCTTCAATCTCGACAATTGGACGTTATGAGTCTTCAGGTCTTTGGCCAGTACCATAGTGGCAAAGAAGCCCGCTCAGCCGATCAGAATAAAAAGGCTCTAACGCTGCTTGAAGCGTCTGCCAAAGATGTGATTATAAGGGGGGCAGAAGCGCTCAAAACTGCTCAAAAAGTACACGAGGACTCAGGCGATCAAAAAATGCAGAGTGATATTAGGGGCTTAATGTTTGAGCAGCTGTTTATTACTTATCAACGCTTAAACGTGTATGAGCAGGAGCGTTATGATGAAACCGTGGTACTTGGGGCTACCGTTTTTGAAGACAATGCAGCTCGTAGCTATGAGCCCAAAAACCATAATTACGATGTGTTGGCCATGAATGCAGACGGTTCCACCGGAGAAGTTGTGCAGTGTAAGAATGCACAGGATGGCAAACAGTACGAAAAACCTATTCGTAAAATTCAGGGACATAACTTTATTAGATTTGTTAGTAACCCCGATAAGTTTATTAGCGCTATTTCTCGATTAGCTAACAATAGTGCCGGGGTGAGCGAACGACAGCTACAAGAAGACCAGGCACTATTAGACGACTTGTTTGAAGCAGAAAAAATCAATACTAATCCTATGCACCAGGTAGGCGAACTCGCCACCCTAAACAGTTAAAAAACTACTGGTTGTCTAGGGTAAGCGAGGTACAGCGGATGTAGCCACCGCCCTTGCCGAGTTCGTTTACTTCAGGGGTAATGGTTTTGAGGCCGTGGGCTTCTAGCTGAGCCTTGAGCTTTGGCGCTCGAGCACTCATTACTACTGTTTCGCCAGTTGATACTAAGTTGCAGGCAAAGCCTTGGGTAGCTTCCTTACGCGTGACACGAATTTTTTCAATCGGCAATTTATCAAGTAGTTCACGGCTTTTTGGTACAAAGACACTCGGGCAATAGGCAATTAAATCTTCGCGGATAACTGCTAGGGCTAGGTCTATGTCGTAATAGTAACTGTCTGGCCAGCCGGTTTCGTTATTAACCACTCTTTTTCCAAATCCAAAGAGCGTGCGTTTGGGGATGGTTTGCAGGCCGATTACTTCATAGTCCAACAGCTCTTGGATGAGGGGCCAAGCTCTGATGCTCGTCCGATAGTTACTACCCACAAATACGCGGTTGCCACAGGGCAGAGCATCGCCCTGACCGCTAAAGCGAATACCTTCAGGCAGGCGCAAAATGGTTTTACCTTGTTCGCGCAGGACTGATTCGGCATATGGTGTTTCGGCCTGGCGTTTGTTGGGGAGTGCCGACAGAAGGGCTTTATTGCCGCGGCATAGTGCCCAATTGGCGGTGTAGACACCGTCCTGACAGTCTTTTGGCGCCGGAACCTTAATGACGCGAACCCCTGCTGATTCCAGAGCAGCTTGAATAGACCGATGTTCTTCAATAGCCTTTTCAACATTGACCGGAATATTTGAGTTCATGTAGGCATTAATTGCAAATTGATCGCTGAAATATTCGGCACCGGACATCAAAACCGTGGCGTTTATTTGTGGCATTATGGTCCATTGTACGACTGACGTGTTCCTAGCGCTAGCTGTTTGACAAAGCCTATACCTGGGGAGTAAAATTGCTTGCAAGTTAACCCTACATATGGTGGGAAAAGTTTTTATACAAAAACGGTTAACTACAAATACACGCGACAGTTGGTTTTCCGCGTTCTAAATAGAGCCAACGTACGTTGAGATGATGATCCAATAGAAGTGAATAAGAATCAAAAGATTGGTTCCTCTTCACTTCTATTGGAATAGAGAAAGGAACTATAACCTAGTCAATCCTTGCATTGGGGGACGCCATGAAAATGGAAGAAGCCAGGAAGCTGGACGTTCGGATGCCTTCGGAGCGTTGGGGCAGCCGCCGCAAGTCACCTCACATGACGTGGACAGCAAGCCAAATTCAACTGCCGGACAGCACCAGGAGGTAGGGCTGCACAGCCAGCAACTCGTCAAAGGAGGTGCAACCAAGGTAGGCCTTGACTGAACAACCTCATTCGCGGCATGGCAGCAGGCTGGGATATGGACTCTGTGGGTTCCCAACTCATTCTTCATATCCCAGCCTCGCCGTCCTTCTCTACTCATCATCTCAACTCTCACTCACGCTTATAAATAAAACACCCCAAGTAGGGGTGTTTTTAGTATCTAAAGGGTGGAAAGTCGGGCTTAGAAAATTGATGGGGAGGGGCGGAGCGACGGCTCGACGCGTGTCCTCAGACCAATATTCCAAGCCCGTTGCCCGGATGGGGGTTTGCACTTCGTTGTGCCTACTCCCATCCGGGCTTGGTCCTACGAGCTACTCCACGGAGTAAATAATTCCCTCGGGGGTGTTTTCTACCCTGAGGTGAGTGACTTCCGATTGAGCCTGAAGCTGATTCCTCTCTTCTTCAGAGAGTGCTGCGAGCCGGGTGTTGCCCTCGAGGATGAACTCCTCCGTCGTGATCTCGTGACCGTGCTTGTTGACGAACGCGATCTCGATGTGCGCATCATCACGCGAACTGCGAATGATGGTCTCGACGCCGGACAGGCTGTTTGCCACGGATTCCATGATCTTCATGAAGTGACGGTTTGGTGCGAGGTCCAGGTACTGGATCTCTTCCGCCTCCTCATCCGAGTGGATCGTGACGACCTCGACGCACTTGATCTTGACGCGATCAGCGCCTCCCGGTCCTTCAACGTGTCCGTTGTGCTGCAGTATTACGCGGCTGCCCACGTAGTTGCCTCCTGGTTGGTATTGCGGTAGCCAATAGGATACGAAAATAGTATAAAATTTGACTTTATTTGTCAAACGTTCTCTTATTGCAAAAAAGATGATTATGTTTTAGACTTGTGGTATCTATGAGTGAATCTGAAAGACACCACCATGAGCCTACACCTCCACGCAACGACGATATCGAAGTTGCTGCAGAGGGTTTGTATGCTCGTAGCGAGGGCGTAAAGGTAGCACTTGGCGTTTGGACTAAGGCTCGAAAAATGGATGAAGCATTGAGGCAGGGTACCGAAGAACCATCACGACAGTTTGTAGTGCGTGTAGAGGTTGGTGGCCTCATGTCCGCCCAAGACTATCCTTTTGCTCACGATACAGTGCTATTACGTCCTACACGACAAAGCGCAAGAGTTTGGGGTACAGACCATGCAATTATGTTGCGTTTGGGGCTAAGCCAGCGACACCCAACGCAAGGTTTACAACCCAACGAACAAGTGGTGCTAACCCATGAACACGGTGGTGAAAGGGATAAGACACTTCTACTTAATGATCTGGTCTATGGGGTAGTAACTGATCCCCGACAATTTAAAGTTGTCAGTGAAGGCACTTACCAGGAGCTACAGGGAGCACAAGGTGAACTAGAACAAGAAGAATTTAATCCAGATGAATTTAAAGCCATGCTTGAAGATTTTGAACCCACGCTCCACTTACCTCCTCAATTTTACAAAGCGTCTTGACAGTAGTTTCGATTTTCCAGTAGTATAACTCTGTTAATTAGCACTCTCATAGTGAAAGTGCTAGCGATTCATAACTAAGGGGAGGAACCTATGGCCATACCAATTCAACCACTGGCTGATTATGTTGTCGCGGTTGGTGAAGCAGCCGAAACCAAAACTGCCAGCGGGCTGTATCTACCCGACAATGCCCAAGAAAAACCGAAGACCGCCAAAGTAGTGGCAGTTGGCAAAGACGTAAAGCAAATCAAATCTGGCGACCGCATTATCTACAAAAGTTACAGTACAACTGATGTCAAAGTAGGTAGTGAAGACTATATTTTGGTCAAAGAAGAAGATATTTTAGCGACCGTTAAATAGGAGATAGAATGGCAAAGAAAGTTTTTTATGACGAAGATGCACGCAAGCGTGTGCTTGGCGGAGCAGAAATTTTATATAACGCAGTCAAGACCACCATGGGCCCCAAGGGTCGCAACGTGGTTATTAGCAAAAGCTACGGTGCTCCAACGGTCACCCATGACGGTGTAACGGTAGCTAAGGGCGTCGAAATTGCCGACGAAGATGACGAAACATTGGGTTACAAAGTGGGCGCTGAACTTATTAAGCAAGCTGCCAGTAAAATGAACGATGTGGCTGGAGACGGTACAACAACTGTTACCGTTTTGACCTATCACATTTTGAACGAAGCTAACAAGCTCATTGCCGCCGGCCATAGTCCAATGCTCTTGCGCAAAGGTTTAGAAGCCGCAGCCAAAGATGTTTTAGCTAAACTCAGCAGTTTGAGTGAAGATATCAAGGGCAAAACCTCTCGTGTGGCCGAAGTTGCTACTATCTCTGCCGGCGACCCAGAAATCGGCGACCTTATTGCTAACGTGATCGACAAAGTAGGTAAAGACGGCGTGGTTACCGTGGAAGAAGGGCAGGGACTTTCATTAGAAAGCGAAGTGGTTGAAGGCTTCACCTTTGATAAAGGCTTTGTAAGTGCCTACATGGTAACTGACACGGCTCGTATGGAAGCCGTGGCTGACAAGCCAGCCATTGTGATCACTGACAAAAAAATTACCTCCATTCAAGAATTCTTACCGTTGCTTGAAAAATTGGCTGCAGCTGGCAAGAAAGACCTGGTTTTAATTGCCGAAGATGTCGAAGGCGAAGCACTTGGCACGCTGGTATTGAACAAATTAAAGGGTGTGTTTAACACTATTGCCGTTAAAGCTCCGGCGTTTGGTGATCGACGCAAAGAAATTCTAGAAGATATTGCAACCTTAACTGGTGGTCAAGTTATCAGCGAAGATCGCGGCATGACTTTTGAGAACGTTGAGCTTGATGTAGTGGGTTCTGCGCGTAAGGTAATTGTTAGCCAGGATGAAACAACCATTATTGAAGGCGGTGGTAAGCCCGCTGCTGTTAAAACTCGTATTGCTCAAATTGTTTCACAAGTCGGCAACGCTACCAGCGAATATGACAAAGAAAATCTGGAAAAGCGCCGAGCTGCCCTGGAAGGTAAAGTTGCTGTAATCAAAGTTGGCGGCGCCACCGAAACAGAGATAGAAGAAAAGAAATTCCGCGTTGATGATGCAGTCCACGCAGTCAAAGCCGCTCTAGAAGAGGGAATTGTGCCTGGTGGTGGCGTGACTCAGGTTAATCTGGCCGATTTCATAAAGGTAGAAGGTCATGGAGCTGATGCTGCTGGTGCCCAACTACTGAAAAACGCGCTCGAGCAGCCGTTTCGTATTTTGTTAGAAAACGCAGGACTCAATGCCGATGAATGGCTTCCTCAAGTCAAAGTAGCCAAAAAGGGCCAAGGTGTTGACGTGAATAACCCAGCTAAACTAGTTGATCTAAAGACTGCAGGCATAGTTGACCCTACTCGCGTAACCAAAGAAGCCATCCAAAACGCTGTGTCTATTGCTGGAACCAGCATGACCATGGGCGCACTTGTCGTAGATGTGCCCGAAAAACAACCCCCTATGTCTGCCGGTGGAGGCATGGACATGGGCGGCATGATGTGACCTCCATAAGTTAATATCTAAATTTGTTGAGTTTTTCTTTGCTTTGGTATGAATGTTGTCCAAAAGCATCCAGAACATCGTTGATGGGGTCACGAGGTCTTAGCTTTAAAGCCTTCCGTGTAATTTTAGACTTAACTCGATTTGGGAACGTATATGGGTCATAGCCATCGAGCTGGTCTTGTTTGTTCTTTTCTTGCAGCGCCTGCACAAATGTAGCCCGCTTATCCATGCGTTCGGAAGTTGTTGCTAAAGCAATCGCAACTCCATAGACGCCAAAAAGTGCCGCAGAGCCAATTAAGCGAGCGGGCTTTTTTATGAGTACTTCGGTAGACCTAGCTTCCATAGTGGCTTGCCAGCCATCTCGAAGTGAATTCCAGCGTTGCTTAAAAAATCCTTGGTTACTAATATTTTCAACCGGATTGGCTGGGATTTCGCCTGAGCGTAGCTGACGTAAATAATCAACCAAGGGGTCAACGTTGGCAGCAATATCATCGAGTGTAACTTTACGCTGCACAGCTACTTCCGCGGGTAGAGCTAAACTAGGGGCAGGCACCTCTGGGGTAGGGAACAACTGGCCCTGACCAGGAATTTGTTCTATTGGTTGTGGTGTTTGTAGTCTTTCGTTCATTTTTGTTTTGATCTTACATATAGAATAATAACATAAGCTTTTATTAATGTCAATAGAGTAGTCTTGTACCATTGCCAAAAGTTCCATTTTGTACTATGATTATGTTTACAAAAGAGGAGCATGTAGTGGCAATCTGGCCGTTTAATCGGAATCGAAATACCTCACCTCAGACCAAGGTTCCTGAGGAAGTTGAGCAGTATTATCAGAGTGAACGTCGTGACCGAGTAGGCGTAGCTTGGCTGTTGGCTGGAGCGACCCTGATTATTACAGTCCTGATAGTGCTTGGCTTGTTTTTTGGCGGTCGTTGGGCTTACCGCAAAATTGCCAACAAAGATAACAAGTCTGGTACACAAACTGCGCAAACGAATCAACCCACCGAACAGAGTCCTGCTAGCCAGGCGCCGAGTTCAAATAACTCCAGTTCCGGGTCTCCATCGAGCGGCAGCACAAGCGGTAATACCAACAGCCAAAGCAGTACCAGTCAGGGGAACGTCGCAGCTCCCACGCAAACCAACAACCCATCATCAGTGCCAGCTGGGCCAACTCAAACCAGTGTGCCCAACACCGGTCCAGGCGAAACAATAGCTGTTTTTGCGCTGGTTAGTTTGGCAGGTTATCTTGGTTACGCCAGCTACCTACGACGTAAGCTCAACTAGCTTTCTTTTTGTTGGGTAAAGTAGTTGATCTCGTTAACTATATCAAGCAGTGCTTGCGCCCGGTCTTTTTCGTCAGTAATTTTCTCCGCTGCTTCATAGGCTTCGCTCAGAAGACTTTGATCATCAGAAGCTTGGATCATCATCATCAGCGTGCGGAACTTTTCTTCAGGGGATTGTTCCAGATGTCCAACCAGTGGAGACAAGTGTTGCAGAGCCTTTTGTTTGATATCAAGCAGGTCATTATCTTTGTTGTCGAGTAAGTCATCATCACTGCCATTGGACGTTGGTGCAGGAGCGTCAGAGCTGCTCGGTGCAGCTGGGCTGGGCGCTGAAACGCTAGCAGCAAGCTCGTCGAGGGTTTGGTCGTTGCTTGTGGGGGCTGGCATAGACGGCGCACTTGGTGGTGCTGGTAGGTTCAAACCACCATTACTGGCACCAGGCGTTTGGTCAGCCAGAGGTGCAAAACCCGACCCACTATCCTGCGGCTGATTATTGGTATCGTTATTTCCGAACATTTCCACCCCCGTTTGGTTACTTCGTTGCAATTTTAAAATTTACGAATTCAATCTACAATATATGGTAGCAAAGACGTATGATAAACAAAAGCAGGATTGGGGACAAAACATGTTAGATGATTTGAAGTACATACATGAGCGTGATGCACAGGATGCCCTTGGGGTTGCCTCCAAGCAGTGGCAACAACTAAGCCACGTATTTAACATAGAACTACCAAAGCGTGGACCAGTTGAAAACATTATTTTGGCCGGGATGGGTGGCTCAGCACTGCCAGGGGTATTTATGCAATCCTGGCCGGGTCTAAGGGTTCCATTTGAAATTGTAAGGAACTATAGTTTGCCAGAGTATGTTGGCGAAAAAACGCTGTTCATCTCCTCCAGTTACTCGGGTAACACTGAAGAAACGTTATCAGCGCTGGCTGATGCAGAAAAGCGCGGTGCGCAGATTATCGTAATTGCGGCTAGTGGACAACTACAGCAAATCGCAAAGGATAAAAATTACCCTTTGCTAGAAATTCCTTCTGGTATACAGCCACGCATGTCGTCATTTTACTTTTTGACAGCATTCGTCCAATTACTTGAGCCCCTCGGTTTAATTGAGCAGGGTAAACAAACTGAACTGGGACAAGTTGCGAGCTGGCTGAAGCAACAACCCGCCGCTTGGGTTGCCGATGTACCTGCCAAAGAAAATCTGGCCAAACAAATCGCCCAAGAGCTGATGGGCAAGACAGTCATTATGTACAGTGGTCCTCTAATGTGGCCGGCGGCCAACAAATGGAAAATCTGTTTTAACGAAAATGCCAAAAATACCGCCTGGTCCAATCAGTACCCAGAATTTAATCACAATGAATTTATCGGTTGGAGCAGCCATCCAGTTGATAAACCTTTTGCAGTGATAGAAATTCGTTCCAAACTCGAACATGAGCGGGTTCAAAAACGATTTATGGTGAGCGATAAATTGCTATCAGGTAAGCGACCCAGCCCAATTGTTGTAGAGCCAAAAGGAGACAGTTTGCTGCAGCAACTGCTCTATTCGTCTATGCTCGGTGACTTTACCAGTATTTATTTAGCACTCCTTAACGGTGTTAATCCTACCCCCGTTGATTTGGTCGAGAAACTCAAAACTGCACTTAACGATCAATAGGCAAGGGATTATGATAAAAGGTAATCGATAGGATTATCTATGAGTCAGAAGCCCTTAACTACACCAGACGATATCAAGCAACTTGGAACTATTTTGTCGTTCTGGGCACATCCAGATGACGAAACGTTTGCCTGCGCAGGTATCATGGCTACCGCAGTAAAAAATGGCCAAAAAGTTATCTGTGTAACCGCGACCCGGGGCGAAGAAGGTGTCCAAGACGAAAGCCGCTGGCCTAGGGAACAATTGGCCCAAATTCGCAGTAGAGAGCTGAAGGATGCTCTCAAGATCCTGGGAATTAGTGCGCATTTCTTTTTGAAGTACCACGATGGTTTGCTTGACAGGGTTGAGCTTGAAGATGGGGCTCGGCAAGTGCGTAATTTTATTCGCAAATACCAGCCAGACACTATTCTGACCTTTGGCCCTGAGGGCTGGACCGGGCATCCGGACCACCAGAGTGTCTCACATTGGGTCACTCATGCACTAAAAACTCTCAAAAACCCGCCCAAACGCTATAACTGGGTATTACTCGAAGATAATTACCAAAACTATATGAGAGATGCCGATAAACAATTTCATATTTACTTTAATATCGACAAACCACCCCTTGTTGGCACCAAAAAATGCGACTTGTGTTTTAGCTGTGATGATGCACTTTGCGCCAAAAAATGCGCTGCGCTGGCGGCTATGCCTTCGCAAATGGAACGTATCATGCAGCATTATGACGAGAAAACGCTGTTTGAGATGTTTCGGCCGGAAGCGTTTGTGCGCGCTAAATAGGTTGCTGCTTGAAGCCCAGTAAATAACCTACATAGCTAATGAGTAAATGTAGACCAAAATAAAGCACTGCTACTCGGAGTACTAGCTCAAATGGGGGCAACAAAACAAAGTACGACAGTACCAAACCGCCAATAATGTAGTCTAATTGGTCGAAGGGAAACCAACTGTTACCCGGTTTAATACCCGCTTTTCTTTTGAAAAAGCTTTCTATGGCGTCGCCAAGAAGGGCACCAAGCCCCATCAGCGTAGTTCCAATCACAAAAATACCGAATTCGTATGGAAAGGAGTAGAGCTGGAAGAGCACCAACCCAGTAATTAAGGCTGCAACCGTACCACTCACCACACCTCGCACTGTTTTATTAGGTCCAAAAATCGGCTGACCGTTAATACGTGTGCCCAAGTCTAGGGGTGTTTTCCACTGGTTGAGCCCAGGAATTTTATTAGCAATAAGTGGTGCCATATTGGCAACTCCAGCTGGCAAGAAAAACAACAGTGCGTAAAACCAACTATGCATTAAGCTTTTCCTAATTTCTTTCTTAGTCTGTGAGCTTTGGGGTAAAGCAACGTACGCAAGGGAGGTCGACCAGCCGTGAGCCGAGCTGTACCGAGCTGCTCAAGTAAATTATCTACAGTAACTGGCTCATTTACTGCAGTGAAGGTGGTGCCGAGACCCTTACGACCATGCGCATCACTACTTGCAGCCATAACTTTGCCATGTAGCCTTGCCCAGGTAGCAGCTTTTGGCCCGCGATTTTGAAAGAATGCCCGGCCATTATGGACTTCGACAATGTCGACCTGCCCCGCTAAACCATTTAAGGTTGCTTCACTCACGCCATGACGTACAGTTTCAAACGGATGCGGAATATAGACCAGCCCACCTTGTTTTTTAATGGCTTCTGCGGTTGCATGAGCCGTTTGACCTGGTTCAATAACATTCGTCAAAAATAATCCGATAATTTCGCCCTCCTGGGTCATAATTTCCTCTCCGATAATAATATGTTTGCCCAAAGCTTTAGATAATTCCACGGCCCGATCAATAGCGTTGTGATCTGTAATAGCGACGAAATTGAGCAGCTCATCTTCGATCACATGCATATACTCTTCTCGCTTAATGCCGCCATCGGGCGAAAGGTCAGAATGCGTATGTAGATCAATTTTGAGCATGATCTAAACTCTGGCTGATTTTGAAAAACCGTTGAGCGGCGGTCACGGCTGCCAGGATTGCAACAACGATACTCGCCAAAATAATTCGATTACTGAGCAGTCCAATTACTAACACCGCCATACGCAGCTCAAAGCCCATAAGTCCGGTACGAAAGGCCTTGTTGATCTGATGACTCTTAGTCTGACCAGCCGTGACCGCCTCGCCCCAAGCGTTCACGTAACTAACTAGCAGGGAGGCGCCCACAGCCGCTACTGCCCAAACGGCCATGTTCGGGCGCTGACCATGTACAATGGCGTAACCGATTCCAATATACAAAACCACCTCCTTAACCCGGTCAGTAACTGAATCAAGCAGCATACCTGCTTGGCTAGCAGTACCTTGCAACCGCGCTAATTCTCCGTCGAGTACATCAAACAAGCCGAAGATTACTAACAGTCCAGCTGCCCACAGATTGTGATAGGTTGCAATTAACCAAGCAATGGGAATATGTGCAAACAAGCTTGTATAGGTAACCATGGCAGGGGTCAGATGGCCACCGGATAGGCGATTTAAAAATTGTGCCAGCATTCTCACTACTGATCGAACGACTGACCGAATTGTATCCATCCGCCTATTATATCTTATAGGCTGAATTTCAGGGGTGGGCTATAATATCTCTATGAAAACGTGGACAGCAGTCCAACGACTCATTGCCTCTCTGGCCCTATCAAGTTTCGTGAGTGTGGGACTATTCTTGGTACGAGATCTCCATTATGGAACGAGTCGATATATTTTTTTGAACTGGAATCTGTTTTTGGCCTGGTTACCGCTATTGTTTGCCTGGTGGCTCATGAAGTGGGTTGCCAAAAATCCCTGGATATCGTGGCAGGGAATGGGTCTGACGCTTCTATGGCTGGGCTTTCTTCCTAATAGTTTTTATCTGGTGAGTGATCTGATTCATTTGCAAACCACGCTCGCCAGCAATGTGTTCTACGATGTTGTGCTGCTAGTGTCTTTTGCCTGGAATGGGCTGGTACTGGGCTTCTTCAGCTTGTATTTGGTACACAGGCTTCTGATTAAACGTATAGAATGGCGATATGCTCATCTCTTGATAACTGGAGTGCTATTACTCTGTAGTTTTGCTATCTATCTTGGCCGTTATTTACGCTGGAGCACGTGGGATGTGCTAGTAAACCCGGCTGGCATTTTGTTTGATGTATCTGACCGTATTATTAATCCGGAGGCTCATGGTCAGACATTCACAACAACTCTTACTTTTTTCTTGTTGCTCGGTAGTATGTATCTGGTTTTGTGGCAGTTTGTTGGAGTCATTCGTGAACAAAAACACAGCTAAGCCAACACTGGCTATTATTGGTTTTGGTGACTTTGCTCGGCTTATGATCAAGCACCTAAGCACTTATTTTGATATCGTTGTTGCGAGCCGTCAGGATATTACAGACAAGCAGGGCCTGGTATTTGAGCAAGTTGACACCCCAACTGCCCTTAGCCAACCAACCATTATTCCTTCAATGCCTGCGCAGTTTCTGGAGGAATTCTTTACCCAGAATCGGCAACACTTAAACGCCCAGTCTCTAGTGGTTGATGTCTGCTCGGTAAAAGTTAAGCCAGTTGAGATATTGAGCCGTGTTTTGCCCGAGAGTATCCAAATACTGGCCACTCACCCGATGTTTGGCCCAACTAGTGCTAAAGATGGTCTGAAGGGGCAGCGAATTATGGTCCATCCAATGCGCCTACCAAAAGAACGTTACAATAAAATTAAGCAGTTTTTGGCCGGTGAGCTTGGCCTAAAGGTCATTGAAGCCACGCCAGAAGAGCATGACCGCATGATGGCCTATGCCCTGGGCTTGAGCCACTACATTGGCAGGGCGATGCAAGAAATGAATATTCCCACAAGCGAGATTACCACTCGGGCCTATAACGATCTACTTGATATGAAGCGAATTCAAGGTGGTGATAGCCTTGAACTGTTTGAATCAATCATGTTTGAAAACCCCTTTGCCGTCGACGTAAATATTCAGTTTAAACAAGCGCTAAAAGAGTTAGACCGCCGTTTAGGTATCAAGTAAACTAATACATAATGCAAGAAATACGAAAAATTATTCAAGCGACTGTCAAAGATGTGTTCAATGAGGATATTGAGCCAGAGCTGACACGACCGGATGAACAATTTGGTGATTACAGCACCAACGTTGCCATGCAACTGGCGGGAAAAGTAGGCAAGAACCCCCGAGAAATTGCCGAGGAGTTGGCCGGCAAGATTCGCTCCGATAGCATTCAAAAAACAGAGGTCGCTGGCCCTGGATTTTTAAATATTACACTTACTGACCAAGCTTTAGTAGATGCTTTGCATGTGGAGCACGCTAAGCCATATGCCGGGAAGACAGTAGTCATTGAACACACAGACCCCAATCCCTTCAAAGAATTCCATATAGGGCATGCGTATTCAAACACTATTGGAGAAAGCCTTGGCAGACTGTATAAAGCTGCCGGTGCAGATGTACATCAAGTTTCATACCACGGCGATAAAGGGCTCCATATTGCAAAAGCTGTTTATGGTATGAAACACCTTAATATGGGTAGAGAAGAGCGGCCATTATCAAATATTCCAACAGAGCATAGAAAAGCATTTACTGAACTTGGTAAAGCGTACGCAGAAGGAGTAAAGCTTTACGAACATGATGGAAGCGCCAAAGAAGAAATAGAACGCATAAATCGAGCCATTTATGATCGGAGCGATCCAGAAATAAACAAATTGTATGATTTCGGAAGAGATGAAAGCTTTGAATACTTTGATTCTATTTATAAACGACTACATGTCGGTTTCGAAAAGCAGTATTTTGAAAGCGAAACGGGTCCGGAAGGTATTAAGATTGTCCAAGATCACATAGATGATGGCATTTTCGAAAAGAGTGATGGTGCTGTGGTCTTCAAAGGCGAAAAGTTTGATTTACATACCCGCGTTTTCATAAATAGCCAAGGTTTACCAACATATGAGGCTAAAGAGCTAGGCTTGGCTTTTGCCAAGGAGCGTGATTACCATTTTGACGAAGCAATCGTGGTTACAGCTAACGAGATTGACCAGTACTTTCAGGTACTACTAGCGGCCTTGGGCGAAATTGATAAGGACTTAGCCAAAAAGATCAAACATGTTTCACACGGCATGGTCAAATTGCCCAGCGGTAAAATGAGTAGCCGAACGGGAGATGTCATTACAGCTCTTGAAGTTCTGGATATGCTGGAGCAAGCAGTCAAAAAAGCCGGCGGTGAACACGCCCAAGCGGTTGAAGACAATGTCCTTGGCGCGCTTAAGTACACATTCCTAAAACATCGGCTTGGTAGTGACATAGTTTTTGATATCAATGAATCAATCAGCTTAGAGGGAAACAGTGGTCCATATCTTCAGTATGCACATGCCAGAGCGTGTAGTATTCTGAGCAAAAAAGAGGTTCAAACGGCCGAACCAGATTTTGAGCCAGACGAGCGAAGCTTAGTACGCAAAATTACCGAATATCCAGAGGTAGTTGAAAGGGCTGTGAATGAGCTCATGCCGCACCATATCTGCACGTATTTGTACGAGTTGGCACAAAATTTTAATCGGTTTTACGAAAAAAACCGAGTGCTCGATGATCCGAGAGAAAATATTAGGCTCAACATTGTAGAAGGCTACGCTGAAACACTCAAAAACGGCTTAACGCTGCTCAACATCCCCGCTCCAGAGAAAATGTAATGACAGCTAAAGACGTGACTGTTGCTCTAAGAGATGTTGCTACTCCAGAGCGGGCAGTGGCAAACGCCTGGTTTTTCAAGACAGGGCCAGGCCAGTACGGCGAAGGTGATAAATTCCTGGGTGTCACCGTGCCTGAACAAAGAAAAATAGCTAAACAATTCAAAGAACTGCCGCTTAAACAGGTCGAAAAACTAACTATGAGCCCTTGGCACGAAGAACGGATGACTGGTTTGTTCATTTTGGTAGGCCAGTATAGTCGTGCCGATAAAGCGAACAAAAAACTAATTTACGAGTTTTATATTACCCACACCAAATGGATCAACAACTGGGACCTGGTGGATAGTAGTGCCGAGTACATTGTGGGCCCGTGGCTGGATACTCGACCCGAAAAGATGATGGTACTCACCACACTTGCTGGCTCAAGCTTGCTATGGGATCGCCGTATTGCTATCATTGCCACTTTTGAGTACATAAGGCAGGGGAGGGCCGACGAGGCGTTAGTGATTGCCGAAGAACTCCTCGATGACCCACATGACCTTATTCAAAAGGCCGTGGGCTGGATGTTGCGTGAGGTGGGTAAACGGGTTGGCCGAGCATTCCTAGAGGTATTTCTGGATAAGCATGCTGCTACCATGCCTCGTACGACATTGCGTTACGCCATCGAACACTTTAATGCCAAACAGCGAGAACACTATCTTAAACTACGCACAAAAACTTCTTAACTGACCTGTAAGAAATTTTACTGCGTCAAAACGGATAGATGATAAACTGAGCGTATCCGTTTATGTAGAACGGACGAAGCCTTTCAAAATAGCTGCATTTTGCACAAAAGTGGGTAAGGGACAGAAACGTTGTAGACACAAAAACCATGCAACCCATGCGCATCAGCAGAAATTTTGAATCTCATTTAATTAATCTATAGCAGACCTCTGTTTGCTATGCAGAAAGGAGATAGCCTATGGCTATACATACTCCTGAGTTTGTTGCTGTGCCTGTACAACCGGAACTCCAACAGATTGTCGACGATGGTCCTTTGATAAGTGAGGATCAACCCGGGTGGAGTGTGAAAATTGGCGCTACCGTCGCGGCCCTAACTCTAGTCGCAGGCGGCTTCATACTGAACCGCGGCGATCATAAACCCGTAGAAGCTGCTCGTATTTGGACGCCGGCAGCCGAGGGGGTAGATACAAATGTTCCTGACCCTTTCATGCAACTAGCCACAGCCGACGCATATGTTGAGCAACAACAAAAGCAGCTAGGTGATTTCCTAGATGCACTAGCTGCACAGAAAGCAGCTGAAGCGGAGGCTGTTCGCCAGGCAGAAGAAGCTCAGCGGGCTCAAGAAGTAGCTGACCAGGCACGTCAGCAGCAGGCAGCAGAAGAGCAACGCCTTGCCGCTCCAGCTAGCCCCGTTGCACCGCAGTCAAGTGGATCTGATAGCGACCAGGCATTCCTGGCCTGTACCCGTAGCCATGAATCAGATTCAGCAGGTGGTTATAGCGCAGTATCGCCTGACGGGCTTTACTACGGGGCTTACCAATTTTTGATCGGCACTTGGAATAACATCGCCGCTATGGCCGGCCGGAGCGACCTGGTTGGTGTGCGTCCCGACCAAGCCTCGCCTGCCGACCAAGATGCAATGGCTTTGTTTCTATACCATATGTCTGGCAACGCACCCTGGGGCGGACGTTGCTAGTAAAGCTATAAATTCTAGCTAAAAATAAGCTATAATATCCCAGTTGACATGGTGGGATTAAGGAGATAGCTTGGCCGAGGAAAAACGCAAAGTAATCGAGAAAAAAGAAGTCACCATGACCCTACCGGTGATTATTGCACCCAAGTGGATACAGGGCTTCGTTGATTTTGTACGTGAACAAAACGTTGTTAGTGTGGCCATTGGTTTGATCTTTGGTTTGGCCGCCAAAAGTTTAGTCGACACCATTATGGTCACCATCATCAATCCTATTGTTGGCGTTATCTTGGGGACCAATAACCTGGACAATAAGTTCTTTTGTCTCAAGTCCGTGAATAATGTCTGTACATCAAAGCTGGGCTGGGGAACACTGCTCAGTGCGGTCATCAACTTTTTAATCATTCTGGCGGTAGTCTATTTTGTGGTAAAGATTCTGAAGCTCGACAAGCTCGACAAGAAAAAAGAGATAGAACCATAGTTCAGTATTGCCCCTAGGAGTAAAATAAAAGGAGGAGGAGACTATGGAACCAGAAGAACCAAAAGACGAACATCCCGTTAAATCAGGTGGTTACGGCAAGCGGCCAATGTGGCAATGGGTTGTAATATACCTGATTGGTGCCGCAATCGTATATGGGCTTATCTACTTCCTATTTTTCCGAAGTAGTAGCGGTAGTTACTAGGAGACATATGGCAGATACTAAGGTAAATCCTGACTTAACCGACCAGCAGAAAGATATTCTGTTTCATAAGGGTACCGAAGCACCGTTTACTGGTCAGTTTTTACACAACAAAGACAATGGCATGTACACCTGTGCCAACTGTGGCGCTGAATTATTTAGCTCGAACACCAAATTTGATTCAGGCAGTGGCTGGCCCAGTTTTTATGATGTTGCCAAAAGTGGGGCAGTGAAGCTGGTACCCGACAATTCACTAGGTATGGCACAGACAGAAGTCGTTTGCGCCAACTGTGGTGGGCATTTGGGCCACGTTTTTGATGATGGGCCCAATCCCACCGGGCAACGCTTTTGTATTAATGGCTGTGTGCTCGACTTTAAACCGAACAAACAAAAGCAGTAACTAGCTCTTGGGGTATTTATCGCCCCATTCGGCCATTTGTTCTAAGATCGGAATAAAATCCTGGCCTTTTTGTGTCAGAGTATATTCAACACGTGGTGGTACTTCGGCAAAGCTGGCTTTGGCAATAACGCCGTGCTGAACAAGATCATCGAGCCGTTGTGACAATGTGCGGGGGCTAATGCCAGTCAGCGAACGTTCAATTTCAGTAAAACGTGCCGGACCTTCTAAAAGATGCGTCAAAATAAGGCCGGTCCATTTATTGCCAAGCACACTCAAACAAATCGACACCTTTTCTTCAGTGCAGGGAACGTGGTTGGTCGTAACAGGGGCGGTCTTCATAATACTTTACAAAATATAGTATTGACTCTATACTCAAGTTCGTTAATACTATACAAAGTATATCATAAGGAGAAAAAATATGAAACTAGGTGTTATAGTCGGAACAGTCCGCGAGGGTCGTCATACCGAAAAACTGGCAAAGTGGGTAGTCGCTGAAGCGCAAAAACAAGGTAATTCAGAAGTAGAGCTCCTCGACCTAAAAGATTATCCATTACCGTTTTTCGAAGAGCCTGTCTCGCCAAAATATAATCCGGATCGCCAACCAAGCCCTGGAGCCAAAAAATGGCTCGATAAGTTAGCGGAAAAAGATGCTTTTATAATTGTGACACCAGAGTATAACCACTCAATGCCAGGAGTGCTCAAAAACGCGCTAGATTACACCGACTTTCAAGCCATGCGCAAACCGTTTGCAATTGTTTCGCACGGAAGTGCCGGTGGAGCAAGGGCAGCAGCGCATCTGAAGAACGTTATTTCAGAAATACGCGGTGTTCCGATGTCGACCAATATGGCACTGACTATGCGTGTCAGTGAAGTGTTTGACGAAAACGGCACGTTGGCAGAAGAAATAGATGCTCAAGAACATGGTCCTAAAGATATCTTGGCCAACGTGTTGGGTGATCTGACGTGGTACAGCGACGCGCTAGCCACTGCTCGTGCCAATGGCTAAGCAGGCCAATCTACAGCCCTAATTTGCTCCCAGTTTTTCAAACATTCGTCAAAAATAAATAATCCAATTTCTTTGACGTCTTCAAAGGTGTCTGTCTCTGGCAGAGCCAGAAGTTCTTTTTGCGAAAACAACCCAAAGTCGCGCGACTCATCTTCAGCAACTTCGTGCTTGGGTAACTCAGAGACAACGAAAGCAAAACCGATATCGGTATGAAAATGTGTATCACTAAAGCGATGCGTGTTGTAGCAAACTGGATAGGGGTGCAAATCGACATGGGGCAAGTGCTTTATGCGATGCTTAGGCTGAAGTAACGTGAGTTGACCTGGCTCGTAGCCAGCTTCTTCTTGCACTTCGTGAAGAACGGCTTGCCAAGGTGTTTCATTAAGCTCAATATGTCCACCAAACTGCAAGTAACGATTCAGCTTTTTGTGACGATGTAGTAGAATCTTTGGCTCTGACATATCTATGCGAACTATATATGCACTGGCAGTGTGGTCGTGTTGTCCTGGCTCGGTATGGATATGTGGCATAGATGCAGTGTAGGTAAGTTTAAGACAAGTTTCAACGCAAGCATTTGTTTTTAAGTATAATAAAGCCAATGATTGATAAAAACGGTGTGCCGACGAAGCTGTTGTGGGTGGATCTTGAAATGACGGGACTTGATCCAACTAAGGATGTCATCTTGGAGGTGGCCGCTGAAATTACGGACTTTGACTTCAAAACGCTGGCAAGCTACGAAGCCCGTGTCCAGCAGAAACAAGAAGTAGTGGCAGCTCGCATGCAGTCTAATATTTGGTGGAAAGACTTTCCGGAAAACCGCGACGAATTCTTGGCTAAGCTCGAAGAGGGCAAACCGCTGAAAGAAGTAGAGCAGGAGCTGATCGATCTTGTCAGCCAGCATTTTGGGACTGAACTAGCGGTGCTTGCTGGCAATTCAATTTATAATGACCGAATGTTTCTCAAGCATTGGTGGCCAACCCTGGATCTAAAACTACACTACCGAATGCTCGATGTCAGTGCCTGGAAGGTGCTCATGCAAGGCAAGTACGGAGTAAAATACGAGAAAAAAGAGGTGCACCGGGCTTTTGATGACATTCAAGCCAGTATAGCTGAATTACAAAGTTATCTTGATTGGTTTAAACAGCATGGACCACAAAACAGTTGAAGACTATGTACTGAGCATGCCAAACGCCAAGCTCGATTACCCATTTGGCGAAGACGTGGCAGTGTATAAGGTCAAAGACAAAATGTTTGCGTTGATTACTGAAAAATCTGATCCGGTTCGGATCAGCCTCAAATGTGACCCACAGCTGGCTACGCTTTTAAGAGAAAAATACGAGACCGTTATGCCTGGCTATCATTTGAACAAAAAGCATTGGAACACGGTGGTGCTCACTGGACAATTGCCCTGGGAAGAAGTGCAAGGTCTGATTCGCCACAGTTACGACCTGGTGGCAGGCAACAAAAACGCTTTTCCTCAGTTTGATTGAGCGGTTTGGCTGCCCACCAAAAGTGTTACACCGTTGTAGCTGGTCGAAAGAATTTGTTGCTCGGACTTACTTTTCGAAGAATCGAACACTTGTTTGACGTCTTTTTGGTAGGTGGCTAAGCTTTTGTCGAGCAATTGTAGAAACACTTCATCAAATTTATTGTTCAAATTGGCGGTATTCAGTTGGTTGTCGGTGCTGCTGTCTTGCTTGAACGCAAGCTCCTTGGGCTTAAGCTTATGACCCTGCTTGGCAAGCAGTGCCAATGTATCTGTCTGAGAGCTCCTTAGAGAGAAAGAGGTAATTGTGGCTAGATTTTTTGCATCCGCCGTGCGGGCCTTACTAATACCAATATCTGCCACCCGGATAAGCTCGTTCTGCTCTTGGGCGAGACTAACCAGGTTCTGGGTGCCTGTCTTGCCGCTACTAGTCACCACGGCCCCGATAATGATCAACAGAGAGAGCAGTACCCCTCCGATAATTGCTACAAAGAGGATCCGAGACTTTTTGGAGCCACCAAAATTAAATTTTCCAGTGGGTTTCTGCGGATTTTGCATGATAAAGTCATACGGCGTTTGAGTAGTCGAAGACATGTCTACTGGCGGCGGGGCAGGAGCGGGAGCATTTTTTTGTTCGGAATATTGTGGTGAATAAGATAAACTCCCACGCTTACTGGCGCCTACATCCACATTAAACTGCTCGCCAAAAGCTGAGTGGTCACGCCGCATCAGGTTAGGTGCTGGTGCTCGCTCTTGAGCAACACGGGGTGTACCTGGGTCCAGCGAATTCAGTCCAGCTTGGGTCTGCCGTTCCATGTATGGGGCGATGTATTCCTGCATGTGCGCTGGCATAGATTTTTTCATATAGCTGGCCATTTCCTGGGCGGCCTTTTGCGGAATATAGGTATTTCCGCCCTGGTATTTCTGCAAACTGGCGGGCATCTGCTGCAAGTGCTGGTCCATTTGCCGCTGAATCCCGGCGGGAATGTAACCGAATTTGTCCTGAGCCATAAGCATAATGATAACGGTTTTAGGGGTCAGGGTCTATAGAAGAGAAGAGCAGACAGAGCATAAGGACTTAGGGATTAGCTAATCCCCGCTATACTAGAGTTATGGATGCAGTAGAGGATATAAAGAGTCGGTTAGCAATTGAGGATGTGATTGGGCGTTATGTGGAGCTGAAGCGGGCGGGGCGGAATTTTCGTGGCTTGAGCCCTTTTAGTAGCGAAAAAACACCAAGTTTTATGGTTAGTCCCGAAAAACAGATTTGGCATGACTTTTCCAGTGGCAAAGGTGGTAATATGTTTAGCTTTGTCATGGAAATGGAAGGCGTGGACTTTAAGGGGGCGTTGGAGCTGCTGGCCAGACAAGCTGGCGTGGATCTGAGCCAATATCGCACGGGTTTTGATGCTGAACGTGGCAAGGAAAAAGAGCGGCTGTATGAAGCTACGGAGCTAGCAACTAAGTTTTATCAGATTCACTTCAGCAAAACTCCTGAAGCATATGAATATATCCTAAAAAAACGGGGCTATACCAAGCAAACCGCCTTAGATTTCCGAATTGGCTATTCACCAAGTGGCGATGCTGATTTGAGCAAATTTTTGATCAAAAAAGGCTTTAGCGAGCATGAAATCCAACGAGCCGGTCTGGCCAGCAAACGCTACCGTGACCTACGTGATATGTTCCGCGGGCGAATCATGATTCCGTTACAAGACCAGCAGGGCAGAGTGATCGGATTTACCGCACGGCTGCTACGGGACGAACCAAATGCACCCAAGTACATCAACACTCCGCAGACACCGCTCTACGACAAAAGCCGGCATGTGTTTGGGCTACATTTGGCCAAAGAAGCCATTCGCAAGAGTAACTACGCGGTAGTAGTAGAAGGCAACATGGACGTGATTGCCAGCCATCAAGCAGGTGTGCTACAAACAGTAGCGACAGCCGGCACGGCTATGACCGAGCAACACCTGAAGATTCTGGGACGCTTTACACATGATGTGCGCCTTGCCTTTGACCAAGACAGTGCCGGTCTGCAGGCGACCGAACGAGCCATTCCATTGGCAGCCAAGGCCGACATCTCCTTGAGCATTATTACGGTTCCGGGTAGCAAGGATCCCGATGAACTTATCCAAAAAGACCCCAAGGCTTGGGAAAAAGTCATCACCCAGCCGCAATACGCACTGGACTGGCTGATAGAGCGCTACCAAAAGGTGTTAGACATTAATTCTGCTCAAGGCAAGCGCCAGTTCAGCGATATTTTGCTCAAAGTTATAAAAGGGCTGACCGACAGCGTCGAACAGGACCACTACATTACTCAAATTGCTGAATTAATTGGCGTAAGTCCTGACGCACTGCGTTCCAAGCTCAATCAAACAGGCCAAGAGCGCAAAATAATGCGCAAAACTGCCGAACAGCCCAAACTTGATCCCATGCGAGTAGAACAAATTAAGACGCAAAACCAGATTATGGCGCTACTTTTACTGGTTCCCAAAGTTCGCCCAGAGATTATTAAAGTCTCAAACGATATGCTGCCCGAAAAGCAGGCACAGGAATTGCTGGCATTTTTGCAAAAACACCCCGAATTCAACATCAAAAAAGATCAGAAAAAAATCCCGCCTACCTCTAGCGATTATGTGAAAATTCTGTTATTATTATATGAGCAACTCTATCAGGGTCTCGAGACATTGGAGCTTCGCTACGAAGCCGCTCGGTTGCAGGCCCGGCTGATAGACCACTATGTAAAAGTCAAAAAGGGCGAGCTCTCGGCGCAGATGCACGATGCAGATGAAACGCAGATGGACGCCCTACTCAAAGAGGCTAAAGCTCTCGACATATTATTAAGAAGTACAAAGGAGGCCATAAGTGGCTAAAGCTAAAGATGAAGACAATACGGTGGAAGAAAACATCGTAGACCCAGTGCTCGACAAAGCACGTAAGGATCTGTTTGCCAAAGCAAAAAAAGACGGAAAAATTGATCAACGTGATATTTTTAGTGCTATTGCTGATACTCCCGAGAATGTAGATATTCTGGATGTACTTTATACCGAACTAGCTGATGCTGAAATTCCTATAACCAGCGCCACCGATCCTAAAACTGGTGAATTTACGGATGAGTGGGTTGCCGAAGACGACGAAGAAATTAAGCTCGATGAGCAAGTTTATCTGGATGACATTGCTGACGACTCAGTGCGTTTGTATCTGAGGGAAATTGGTAAAATTCCACTGCTGAACGCTGAGGAAGAACTGGCCTTGGCCCAGAAAGTGGTGGCCGGAGACAAACGAGCTAAGGACAAAATGGCCGAGGCCAACATGCGTCTGGTTGTTTCGATTGCCAAGCGCTACGTGGGCCGTGGCCTGGACTTACTGGACCTGATTCAAGAGGGAAATACCGGCTTACTACGCGCCGTGGAGAAATTCGATCCGGATAAAGGCTTTAAATTTTCTACCTATGCAACTTGGTGGATTCGTCAGGCCATTACTCGCGCCATAGCTGACCAGGCTCGTACCATTCGTATTCCGGTTCACATGGTGGAGACCATCAACAAATTGCTTCGTACTCAGCGTCGCCTGACCCAGGAACTCAACCGCGAACCAACCAACGAAGAAATTGCCGAAGCCATGGAGATAGATGTCGACAAAGTTGAGCACATCATGAAGATTAAGCAGGATATCTCGTCCTTGGACGCTTCAGTTCGTGACGATGAAGAGGATTCGGTTCTGGGAGATTTCATTGAAGATGAGGACACCGTAAGTCCAGAAGAATCTGCTACCACTCAGCTCCTGAAAGAACACGTCAAAGATATGCTGGGCGCACTAACAGAACGCGAGCAGAAGATACTCAAGCTGCGCTTTGGCCTGGAGGATGGCAAGAGTCATACGCTTGAAGAAGTAGGGCAGGAGTTCAACGTAACCCGCGAGCGCATCAGGCAAATTGAGGCCAAAGCGCTGGCTAAGCTTCGCAAACACCGCGACGCCCGCAAACTACACGACTACATTAAGTAATATTGACTGAATATTAGAAATATAGTATAATAACTGCAATTATGAGTGTCACTGGCTTTGCTCGCTATAGTTTTGAGCGCATTACAGCCTCTTCTTTGACGTGCCCTCCGGAACTCTTAGACAAAATCGACCGAAGTCATCAGAGTCTCGCTGTAAGGGGTCTGCATGCCACTATTGTTAAATATGTGCGTAATCATCCGGAAGGCTGGAAGGCTGCCTACAACCGTTTTATGCTAGAACCAGGCTTTAGCTTGGTAGCAACGGGCTCAGAACATACGGTGGTCACTGATGGTACAAATGCCCTAAAAATTGATAGAAAGTCACAAGCGATGAACGGTGCCGAAAAGAAGAGGAATCTACATAATAAATTGCAGCAATTTGGCACTGTACAGCGCTATTTAGGAGAGTATACCTTACCACAAACAACCGCGATTGAACCTACGCCATACCGGCAAAGGGCTGAAGCAGTCATAACCACTCAACCTTTAGTAGAAACGATAGTTAGTGATCTTGTTCATCAGGACCAAGAACAGACCCTCAAAAGGTTAGTTGAACAAGGTATTAAGCCCACAAAAATTGGCGAAGCTCTCATAAACTTTTGCGAACAAAGTGCAATCTTGCTAGACAATGAAGCACTGGGACCAGATATTGGCGGGCGAGGCAATCTGGCAGTAGATATGAGAGGTAGCCTTGTGCTTATTGACGCTTATCCATCCGACGATGAACTTCGTAATCGAGAATCTCCACGGTTTGACTACACTACAATCGGCGAAGAGCACGCAGATTTACTGAGAGGACTGTATCAATTTGGTGCTGATTTACAGTCTGAAATAGTAGCGGCTTAAAACTAAAAGTTTATTTCGGCGAGGATTTGGTCAAGTTTTTTGATCATATCCTGGGGATTGCCATCGTTAACGATAGTGTAATCGGCGTTGGCAATAGGCCCACCTTTTTCGATGTTTTCAATCTCTGCATATTCGCGCGAAGTTACTTCATCGTCGGTGAAGGGACGAATTGGTCGATGGGTGAGGCGGTCATGTCGCAAATGCCTGGGCGCCGCTATGGCAATAACTGTCACGTTCTTGCCGTAGCGGTCTTTGAAAATTTTGTATTCAGTCCAACTGTACAGGCCGTCAGCTACCACCTTTTGGTGGCCCTCGGCAACCAAATCATCAATTTTATTGATAATACGCTCGGCCATAACGCCAAGACCTTCATTTGCCCGTAGTTCCTCACGCACCGTTTTTTCGTTCATTTCGTTGACTTCCATGCCACGAGCTTTGACTTCATCGACAGTAATGCCACCAAAATATACCGAGGGGATGCCTTTTTCTACCAGGTAATCCACGCAATAACTCTTACCAGCACCTGGCATGCCAACGAAAGCAATAACTTTTATTTGGTCCATTACCTGTATTGTACTAAATAAACCGAGAACTAAAAATTGTAAATCCTTAATATATATGTTATAAATTATCACACAACAACAGGTGCAGGATTGAGATGATAGAAGCATTGCCAACTACAATTGAAAGAGATGGATTGACCGCCCAAACAGCCGAACTTCCAGAGGGATTTGAGGTAATTTACACGCAACGAAATGAGGGGGTTACTCCAGCTTTGGCTGGTCAATTTGATAGTCGGGCTGATGAAATATATACCGGACTTGACCCAAAAACAGTATTTTTCCCGCAGGCTAACATGTCGCGGTTTCCTTATTCAGAATATCCACGAGATGAGGTTGAAGCGGTAGGTAATGCGCTGAACACGCATGGCGCTCAGAGCCTGGAGGTAGCCAGAAAAGCCTTTGCGCTTGAAAATCTCAAGTGGCTAGGTTTAGCGAGCAAAGCCGACTATGTGGTTATGTACAATAGCGAAGAAATTGATGCGGGTGGCAGGGACCCGATTTATAATGATGAACGTAATTTTGTGCGTTTTCCTGCAACTGATATAGCGGTCGTTGGGCCTAAGAGTGATGAAGATAGTTCATTAACTTTGGCAATGGGTGTAGCAGATTGCCTTGCAATACCGATTGTCGACACTACCACAGAAGCCTTTGGATACGCGCATGCAGGACGCCCTGGAACAGGCTTGCGAACTTCACAGCGAACAGTTGAAGTACTTCGTGAACGGTTTGAGACAAACCCCAGAAACATAGTAGCCCACCTTGGCGAGGGAGTCTGTAAAGCATGCTACATGGTTAATGAAGAAACGTACGATGCTTTTGCAACAGATTTTGGAGGAAAAGCCGAAGTAGGCAAGGTACTAAATCAGTATCCCCAAGCCTTAGCATTTGATAGGCTAAATGGTGAGTTACAAATAGGCATTGATCTCTATGCTTTTAATAAGTACATGTTGGCTGATAGCGGAGTAGGTGAAATATCAGTTGCAGTGAATTGCACAGCTAGAAATTCTACAAGTTGTGTTTCAGTAAAAAATGGAGAAGTACCCTCCGAAAGTAAACAGCAATTTTACTCTCACGAACGTGCAAAGGGCAAAATAGTTGGTTGGTTGGCAAAAAATGGCAACCTACTTGAATTTAATACCTATGATCTAACAACTCCACGTAACCTGGCGGCGTTAACCAGACGTTAGACTAATTGTTTTGAAGTTCAGGATGCAAAGCGTGAACAGCATAACGGCTGTGCTGTGTGCTGTAGCGTTGAAATTCACGAATAGCTAGGAAGATAACAGCTGCGCCAATGGCGAACCACCAGTCGATCCAGGAAAGCCCGCTGGCGCCAAAATAAGGCGCGATGAGTGGATTATAGATGATATTCAGTACGCAGAATATCGAAAGCAGCATGGCTAACCACAGCTGCTTGTTATGAAACTGGTAACGCGTAAATAAGCCATGTCGGCTGCGTCTTTGCAGGATATTTCCTAACTGACAAAGCACGATGGTTAAGTACGTAATAGCAGTGGCCTTCATGGCAACCAAGCTTCCACCGCTCAGACCACGCGGGTTGATGTGAGCTCTGTGAAAAAACAAAATGTAGTTGATAAACGCCAAGCTTCCAATTAACAGACCACACCATAACAGATCAATAATTGAAGCTTGGTTCAGGATATGTTTGTGCGGATCACGAGGTAACTCGTCCATTAGCTCGCCGTCAGCCTGGTCCCAGCCAAGTGCCGCAATAGGGAAGAGCTCAGCCACCAAGTCGATAGCTAGGATTTCCATGACTGTCAGTGCGAGCGGTAAATGAAATAGAGCAGCAGCTCCCAAACTAGCCAAATTGACCACCAGCTCAGCCGAGTTGGAGGTAAAGCAGCTCAGGGTACCTTTTTTGATGTTTTGAAACACTACACGGCCCTGTTGGATCGCGCCTACGAGCGTGTGGAAACTATCGTCTAGCAGCACAATTTCGGCTGATTGTTTGGCCACGTCGGTACCAGTTTTGCCCATGGCGACACCAATGTCGGCGCGTTTGAGAGCCGGCGCATCATTAATACCATCGCCGGTGACGGCCACCACATGCCCGTGACTTTTGGCTAGCTCCACAATACGCAATTTATCTTCCGGTGCCACGCGACTAAAAATAACGCCCCCACGGCTTACGAGTTGCAAGACCTGCATATCACTGAGATCCCGGAGCTCCTCACCGCTAACCACCTTTATTTTCTCGGCTGAAGTAGCCAATTTGGCCTTGGCAGCAATAGCTTGGGCAGTCGCGGCAAAATCACCGGTAATAATGGATATTTTGATATGAGCTTTATGAGCTGCCAGCATAGCATCCGCAACTTCATCACGTAGCGGATCAAGCATCGAAACCATGCCTAAAAATGTCAGACCGGACTCAGCCTCTTCCATGGTGAGTTTTTTAAGATCAGTTTTGAGGGGCAGTATTTTATAGGCTAGAGCCAGATTACGCATGGCAGCCTGGGCCTGTGTTTGATGATCTTTCAGCAAAAAATCTCTGGTGGCTTGGCTAAGCTTACGAATGTGGCCATGGTCCCAGATGTCATCCGAACGCTCTAGAATACTCTCTGGCGCGCCCTTGGCAAACAAGTACAAACGTTTGCCATCGCCCCAGGCACGGATAGAGCTCATGCGCTTGCGAGCTGAGTCAAAGGCGAATTCTTTGAGTTCGGGATATTGCTTGTCCAGATCCACAGGCTCCAGACCAGCTTTGCGGACGAGCGTAATCAGTGCACCTTCAGTAGGGTCGCCCAAGGTGTACCAAACGGCATGTTCATCATCGGGTGCATTAACCCGGGCGTTACTAGCAAAGGCGCTTGTGGCGAAAAAGAGTTCAAAGTTTTTGAGGACATCACGCGATAGACCTTTTCCATCTTTTTCAATCGTGCCATTAGCTTCATAGCCGGTACCGCTGACTTCGTAGGCCGTTTTGCCAATCAAAATCCTCTCAACAGTCATCTCATTCTTGGTCAGCGTGCCGGTTTTGTCAGTGGCAATAATGTCCGTAGCACCCAACGTTTCAACTGCAGACAGTTTCTTGACCAAGGCGCGGGCTTTGGCTAGCTTATTTGCGGCTTGAGCTAGTGTGGTGTTAATTTCGGCAGGCAATCCCTGGGGAATAATGGAGCTGGCAATGCCAATGGCGTAGAGAAAAGCCACTTTGATTCCCAAATCAGCCTGGATAGCGATGGGGAGCAAGATAGCGCAGAGCACGACCGTACCATAGGTTACTTTTCTAGCGATATGGTTCATTTCTTTCTGTAGTGGGCTGGCATCGGCAGTGGTATCTTGGCTGAGGTTGGCAATGCGACCCAGTTCAGTCTGCATTCCAGTAGCAATGACTACACCATAGCCATGGCCAGTTGCGACGGTTGTGCCCATAAAAATCAGGTTGTGACGGTTGGCTAGCTCAACATTACCTTGGATAGCATGGGTAAATTTGCGACTGGGATTTGATTCACCAGTCATCGCAAAGTCGTTGGTAGCCAGCTCCGACTCCTCGATTAATCTCAGATCGGCCGGAACGCTGTCGCCCTCTTCTATATAGACCACATCACCCGGCACCAGCTCAGTGGATAATATTGCCTCCATATTACCACTGCGACGGACCTTAGCCTCTGGCACAACTAGTTTTTCAAGCGATTCCATAATTCGCTCGGCTTTATACTCCTGAGTAAAGCCAATAATGGTATTGAAGGCTATCAAAGCCAGCAAAACGATTGCAGTTTTCGAATCATGTAGATAAAAGGCAACAGCGCTGCTAGCAAGCAGCAGAGCAATCATGCCATCTTTATACTGGCGGAGATATTTTAGTATCCAAGACTCTTTGTGTAGCTGTTCAAGCCGGTTTGGGCCGTACTGGCCTAAGCGCTTCCGTGCTTCGGTGCTGTCTAGGCCGCGCGAACTACTTTCCAGCTGTTTCAGGACTTCTGGGGCTGCCAACCGATAGGCTGGCAGGTGGTTTTTATCTTGAGCCATACATAAGCAGTATACCCCAGACAGAAGCCTTTTATTATAGTTATTGACAGAGAAATATAGTATTGAAAAACATACCAAAAACTGTCATTATAGTTTGTTATGACTAGTGAAGTTTTCCCCGATTCTGACCCTCAAGCTAGTAGTGATCATGAGGAGTCTGAAGCAGTTGATCAATCTTTAATAGTTGAGCTTGGTAAAGTAAGTTTACAGGAAGAGCAGGGGGATACAGAATTTTCTCAGCCACCATCAACCCCTACGTCCAGACGAAAAATTAATACCTCTCGTAGTCGTATGCATCTCGAGACAACTGATGCAGTCGGATGGTACATGCAACATGCAAAGCAGTTCCCCTTACTTACCAAAGACCAAGAGATTACGTTATCACGGAGTATAACAGCGGGGAGGCAAGCCGGGCAAAAACTACTGGATGTGCAAGATACCATTTCTAATCCGGAGGAGCTAGAACACTTACAGGATGCGCTTACTATAACCGTAGAAGGTGGAGAAGCCGCTTTCCAAACAATGATTCTTTCCAATTTACGATTGGTAGTTAGTATTAGTAAGCGTTTCTTGAATCGTGGACTGCCTCATGAAGATCTCATTAACGAGGGAAATTTTGGGTTAATAAGAGCTGTCGAAAAGTTTGATGCTGAACGGGGGTATAAGTTTTCCACCTATGCTACATGGTGGATTCGTCAGGCTATGACCCGCGCCATAGCAGACACCAGCCGTACCATACGAATACCCGTACATAGAGTAGAACAGATGTTGCGGGCACATAGAGAAAGACAAAATCTTACCGGAGTGTTGGGTAGAGATCCAACCGATCAGGAGGTTGCCGATTCTCTAGAAATTGAGGTACCCCAACTTCAGGAGTTGGATAAATTGTTCAGAACCCAAAGAATCATATCGATCGATCAAAAAGTGGGTGAAGATGAAGAAACTGATTTGAGTGCACTATTAGAGGACAAAACTGTCGAAGATCCTGCGAATACAATCGTAGAAAGTCAGGTCTGGGAAAGCCTTTTTCTTTTGCTTGATGAACTTAGTGAAAGAGAGCGAGAAGTATTAATCTTGCGTTACGGGCTTTTTGGCAATTATCCCCATAAGCTCGAAGAAATTGGGTCACAGTTTGATGTGACTCGTGAACGGATTCGGCAAATTGAAGGCAAAGCCCTGGAGCGTCTTAGAGCAAGGCTCGGTATGTTCACGCCGCCGCCCAGTCGTTCTGATACGCAAAAAAGCATTCTGGAGTTATTAGGTGGAGACCGCAAACCAACCCTACCAAGAAAGAAACCACCAAAAGAAACTTGATTTATTTCAACAAGTATGTTATTATAATTATACTGTGTCAGAACAAAAATCACCTGAAATCCCGCGCTTTCAACGGGCCAACACCAAAAGCTTGACGCTCGAAACGCTTGTAAGTGCATACTTTGCACCCGATCCAGAAGAGGGCCAAACGTATATTGATTACATTGATAACGTAGGCGCAGAGCGTATACGGTTTGCTTCCGATGAAGTAACTGCAACTATATGGCGTCCCGGGCTGGATATGGATAACCCTGGTGTTTGGCAGTGCCCTTGGGACGAGGAACAGGGGCTGCGGATGCGTATCTTTATGCAGGGTAATCTAGGTACTTTTACATTTAACGGGCTGCAAACCGATAGTATAGAAGTAGATATGGCAGAAGATGGGGAACTACGCCCCATATTTGATGATCCGCGTGGAGTCCAAGTTGGACATGCTGTAACCGAGGCCGATATATTAAGATTGATTACCAATGGTGTGGAACTTGTTGAGCCCAATCAAGCCCAAAACAGTGGGTAGGTAGATTTAATACCCCTCTTATGCTTGCAAACCGCTCAACAGGTTGCCAAACTATATAAACAGTGGAACAAACCCAAGAAGCTATCTATACCGAGACCGACCCTTCTTATAACATAGATGTTACAGAAGATATTCTAGCTGTTCAGGGCGTGACGAGCAGGGTGCGAGTTAGAGGAGAACAGGTTATTGAGCTTGATGACAAACAGCTTGCAATAGAAGTGGCAAGAATCGGTGAGCGGATCAACGAGTTGCGACTAAACAGCCGTCGTTCTGGTGCCTCGGAAGACATTGCTCACCTATATATGGATGATCTAGGCCGTAAAGCGCTACTTACGAAGGACGATGAGCGCGTCTTGGGTCAAGCGGTCGAGCGTGGGCTGGGAGCTAAAGAACAACTCCTAGAAATTAAACAAAAAAAGAGTGATGTCCCGATTTCTCGGCGTAGGGAGCTAGGACAACAACTTACCACTGGAAATGAAGCTACCAAAATTTTTATCGAAACCAACTTACGTTTGGTCGTTTCTATAGCCAAGAGGTATCAAGCTTCAGGAATGCCGTTCCTTGATCTCGTACAGGAAGGCAACATAGGCCTTATGCATGCTGTCGAAAAATTTGATTGGCGCAGAGGGTTTAAATTTAGCACCTATTCTACGTGGTGGATTAAACAATCAATTACTCGCGGGATTGCTTATCAATCAAGAACTATTCGTCTGCCCGTTCATCGAGCCGAAGCTGTTAATCAGCTTCAACAGGTCCAGCTACGTCTACATAGTGAACTACAACATGAGCCAACTATAACTGAACTTGCGAAGGAGATGGAGCGCGAAGAGGACGATATAATAACGCTGATACGTGATAATTATGGACCAGCATCACTTCAAGCCCCCGTTGGGGACAATGACACTGAACTGGGTGACATTCTAGAAGATAAAAATCATTTGGGTGATCCAGAAGAAGCGGTACAACGTCTCGCAGAAATAGAGGCAATTACAGATATCGTGGACACACTGCCTGATACTCCAAAGCAGGTCATTGCCTTATATCATGGGCTAGATGGTGGTGGTGGCCGAAATTTTGCTGAAATAGCCGGGCACCTGGGTTTTACCGAAAATAGAACGCGCTCAATTTATGGTCGAGCTATGGAACAACTTCGTATTTCGGCTGGTTTTCTTAGAGAGTAGACTACGATCTTTGGAGCCACTGATATACTATGACTATGGCGGAAACAGGGATCAAGCGCAAAAAACTGGCAATTATTGACGGTAAGTCAGTGTTTTATCGTGGCTACTACGCTATGCCCAATTTGAGTACAAAAGATGGTACACCAACAGGCGGAGTCTATGGTTTTGCGGTTTTAGGTCTCGAGCTCATTAAGAAATTTAAGCCAGATTATGTCTGCGTAGCTTGGGATAAGCCCAAGACGAACATCCGCTCACGTTTGGCACTCTATCCACAGTACAAAGCCGGTCGCAAAGCTGCACCACCAGACTTTTACGAGCAAATTCCGGTGCTCCATGAGCTTCTCGATGCTTTTGGCTGGCCGCTGTATGAACTGGACGATTACGAAGCAGATGACATCATGGGCGCACTTGCCGAACAGGCCCGCAAAAAGGATATTGAAACACTGCTTATTACCAGCGACCTTGATGTATTACAGCTTGTGAATGGTCACGTGCACGCCTATGCGCTCAAGAAAGGTTTTTCTAACATTGAAAAATTCAATGAAGAAAGTTTCAAGGCTAAATACGGCATTGATGTTCACCAATTTATTGACCTTAAGGCATTAAAGGGTGACTCCTCCGATAATATTCCAGGTGTGCCCGGTATTGGTGAAAAAGGAGCAGTGGAGCTGCTGCACCAATTCAAAACACTCGATGGTATTTACGAAAACCTGGATCTCATAAAAGATTCTTTGCGCAAAAAGCTCGAGGCAGGCAAAGACATGGCTTATTTGAGTAAAAAATTAGTCACGCTTATGACCGACGCACCCATTAAACTTGACCTGAAAGAAGTAGATGGCAGCAAAGCTGACCCTCAGCGGATACACGACATGCTACAAAAACTGGAGTTTAGAACCCTAGCTCGGCAGCTGCCAGATATTATGAAGCTTGAAGAGGCCCATATTACAGCGCCAACTACAGTAAAAGTGACTGCTGGTACGAATACGATTATCGATACCGCTGATAAGCTCGATGCACTCAAGCTCGAAAGCACACAGCTCGTACTGTACTCGCGCAGTGCAGGCAAGCATGGTCGAAATCCACAAGTTTTGGGTATTAGCAACGATCCTAAAACCACCTATACACTTGATCTGACCAAGCTCCAGACACCACATGTCGCTAAAGTCCTAAGTCCCATAATGAAAGATGCCCACGTAATAGGACATGATATCAAATCCACGCTTAAAGTATTGCTGGAGCTCAAAGTGCCTTTGCCGGTCGTTGATCATGATATCGAAATTGGCTCTTTTTTGCTTAATCCACTTAGGCGTGAGCGTAGCTTAACTGAACTCGCCCAGGCTGATTTAGGTTACGAGGGTAGTAGTTTCGAGGATCTAACACCCGAAGAACTTACGCACCATATGCCCGATATAATGGGGGTCATTCGAACGCTGGAAGGGTTACAGAGTGAGCAAATGAGCGAATTAACGGGGCTGATTAAGGTTGCTCAAGACATTGAATGGCCGGTTATTCCGGTGCTGGCTCGCATGGAATATATCGGGATCGAGCTTGATACGGCATACCTAAACGAAATGTCAGACCGTGTCGGCGATATGGTAAGCGACTATGAACAACAAATTTATGGCTTTGCGGACCAAGAATTTAATATTGGCAGCCCCGCGCAACTGGCTGATATTTTATTCAACAAGCTTAAACTGCCGACCCAAGGTATTAAAAAGGGCAAAACGGGGTATTCTACAGCTGCGAGCGAGCTCGATAAACTTCGTCCGGTCCACCCCATTATTGACCTCATTACGCAGTACCGCGAAGTTACCAAGCTCAAGAACACTTACATTGATACGTTGCCGAAAATGGTGGATGAAAACTCACGCCTGCATACCACCTTTGCTATGACAGTAGCTCAAACAGGGCGCTTAAGTTCCAATGATCCAAACTTGCAAAACATACCGGTTCGTACTGATCTGGGCAGGGAGATTCGCACCGCCTTTGTAGCTGCACCAGAGCACGTTTTGGTAAGTGCTGACTATAGTCAGTTTGAGCTCCGCATTGCTGCCTATCTGTGTGGTGATAAAGACCTGATTGACCAGTTCAACCGAGACGTTGATGTTCACACGGCAACGGCTGCCGAAGTCTATGGTCGTGAGCCTGAAGATGTCACCAAAAACATGCGGCGCGAAGCTAAGGTGGTGAACTTTGGCATTATGTACGGATTGAGTACCCATGGTTTGGTAGCAGCAACCGGCATGACTTACGAAGCCGCCAAGCAATTTATTGATAAATACTTTGAAGTTCGACCAAAATTGCTGGCTTATATCGAATCAGTCAAAAAACAAGCGCACGACAAAGGCTATGTCGAAACGTTGTATGGTCGCCGACGTCCTACGCCAGATGTTAAATCATCTAACTTTGTGGTCCGTGAAGCGGCTATTCGCCAAGCGGTAAACATGCCATTCCAAGGCACTGCAGCTGACATTATGAAAATGGCCATGGTTGCAGTAGATAAGAAACTCCAAGACACCGATTGCAAAATACTGTTGCAAATTCATGACAGCATATTGGTGGAGTGCCCAAAGAGCGGAGCAGAGAAAACCGCCCAACTACTCAAAGACACCATGGAAAATGTGGTCAAACTATCTGTGCACTTAACAGTAGATACTGCTATTGGCAAAAACTGGGGCGAACTGTAGTGGTAGATTGGCGACAAGAAACGGTTGATACGTACAATAAATCCGCCAAAGAGCTCGCAGACTATTTTCGTGGGATCGGTTCACGCGTAGAAGACGTTGAGGAAGCATTTAGACTGGCAGGCAACCCAAATAGTGCAAACGCTTTAGAAATTGGTTGTGGAGATGGCCGAGATGCCAAAGAAATTATCAAAAGGACCCCAAACTACACCGGTTTTGATATCTCTAGTGAACTCATAAAATTAGCTCAAAAACATGTACCAAATGCCAGATTTGAAGTAGCAGACTTAGCAAACTACGCATTTCCTCAAGATTTGGATATTGTTTTTGCATTTGCCTCACTACTTCACTCAGATAAAACAGAAGTAAAGAATGTTTTAGCCAAAGTGTACCAAGCGTTAAATATTGGCGGTATCTTCTATATTTCTCTTAAGTACATGCCCGAATACACAAATAGAATCAAAGAAGATAAATATGGTCGCCGGAAGTTTTACTTTTATAATCCCCAATTGATGCTTGAACTAGCAGGCGAGAACTTTGAAGTAGTTTTTGGTGATTCGCAAACCCTGGGTCATACAGACTGGTTTACCATAGCTTTTCAGAAAAAAGTCTAGGCCATTGAAAATAGTGCACAATATGGTATTATATATCTGATTATGCGATATATTACGGGAATTGTAGCGGTCATTTTGCTCATCTTTTTGGGCATTATTCTGTTTCGGGCCCCCGCAAAACCCAAGCAACCAGCTGTTGCTGGCAAGAGTCTACCGGACTACTCAAACACCGATGCGCAGGTACGCTTGACCTTAGACGGTATCATAAACGGCGAAGAACAGCACCGTGTTATAAAGATCACCATCGGCAAGGATCAGCGCAGCATTGATATTGTTCAAGGCTATCAAAACCGCCTCATTAACACACAAGTATATGACAATAATGAATCTGCTTATTTTGCGTTTTTAAGCGCCTTAAATATTCAGGGCTACACTAAAGAGCGCAAAACTCTGAATAACAACATAAGTGGGCAATGCCCACTGGGCAGTCGCTATAGCTACGAGCTGATCAATGCCGGCGACGCTGATTTTAGCCGTTGGAATACCAGTTGTGGGTCAGGCCTTGGTACCTTTGGCAGTACAACCCCGGCAGTTATTCGAACTTTATTTGAACGCCAAATACCTGACTACAACAACCTAACCAAAAACGTTCAGGGAATCGCTAACTAGCGATAGCCTGTCGGCTTTTCTCCCTTTTCGCTATCTTGAGCAACTTATCGACACGTATATCTAAATCTTCTCTGGCCTGTTCGGCGAAAGGCTCTAAGCCTTCCAGTTCATGTAATCTCCAATGCTTGTTCACGACTGGCGCGACAACACTTTCCCCATGTATGCCGAGCGTATATATGCCAACACGCCCAATTTCACGAGCAAGCTTTTTATAGTCTGTTACGCCCGTGCCTGGCATCTCAAAAGTCCTAACTTGTCTTTCAATTGCAGCAACCATACTAGACGGATCAACTTTGAGTGCTGCAGACACCAAGTCGCGATAAAACAAATGATGAAGGTTTTCATCAGCGGCAACGCGACTCATAATTGCTTCGCCCTCTGGATCATTCAAAAGTTTACCCGTGTTTCGGTGCGATATACGGGTAGCCAGCTCCTGGAGGGCTACATAAACGATACCGTCTGCAATACTTTCAGGATCAGGAACTACCCCGGAGCTTACTTGTTTCATGCGAGCACGTTCAAGCGCGCGCATATCTACTGATTTAGTGACCGCTAAATAATCTCGTATAACAATTGCATGACGGCCTTCTTCGGCAGTCCAGCGACGGTTCCATTCGCCCCAAACATCATCATTGCCAAACTTGCCAGAGATTTGTCGATAGTAGTGGGGAAGATTGTCTTCGGTTATCAAGTTTAAAAATAATGCAGCACGTACGCCGTCCTCGAGAGGAAATAGGTCGGGGTCAAATGCCTCTCCTTTTTCGTAATCTTTGCCACGACTCCATGGTACCAGTTCAGTTGGAAACCACTCTTTCGCAGTGCCCATGTGCCGTTCATATAACTTTTCTGCTGTTGGTTCTAATGCAGTTAGAAGTTCTGTATCGGTTAGGGGTGTATACTCGCTCATGTAGGTTCTATCATACAGTTTTTCTGATACATCTCAACTGGTATAGTACGGGTGTGATAAAAGCTGTTATTTTTGATTGTTTTGGGGTGCTAACGGGTGACAAATGGAAAGAGTTTGTGGCTACGCTGCCAGAAGAGCAGAGAGAGACAGCTCGAAACCTAATGCGGCAACTTGATAGTGGCATGGTAGACCCAAAAGTTTTTTATAAGCAAGTGTTTGAACTAACTGGTCACGCACCGGCCAGAGTCGAAGACATTATTAATGTAGAGATGCATAAGAATAGTCCGCTGCTTGACTATATCCACCATCTGAAGAAGCATTATAAGACTGGGCTTTTAAGTAATATATCAACCAATTGGATACGTGACACGTTTCTGACCAGGCATGAGGTTGCGCTCTTTGACGACATTCTGTTGTCTTATGAAGTTGGTACCGTCAAACCTGATCCGCGCATCTTTGAGCTTGCGGCTGGTCGTATTGGTGAAGCTCCTGAAGATTGTGTGTTCGTTGACGACAGTATAGGCAATTGCCAGGGGGCAGAAGCAGTGGGCATGCAAGCAATTTTGTATCAAAATTTTGTGCAAATGAAGGCAGAATTAGAAAAAATTCTGAAGAGGGGTTGACCTTAAGCGTTATAATAGATGCTAGGTTATTAACATAAACAAAAAAAGGAAAATCTCGTGGCAATGCTAGAAATTTTCGAAAACGACAAACGTACCAAAATGTTTGTGGGTGGGGTTATTAGTCCTGAAGTATTCCATAAGGAAGCCATAGAAGCCGGGCATCCGACAGAGGAGCTTAGGCCAATCGGTGAGGTGGCTCTAAAAGGAGCCGAACACGAGTCCACAGAAATCCAAGACGCTTATTCGGCAGGAGGAGAATTGTAATGTCTCTGGAGACAGAACTGCCCACGGAAGATCTCAGGGATCTTGAAGGAGCAGAATTCCACCCCATGATTACCTCTTCAGGGGAACTCATGAGTCCTGAAATAGTTAATCTTAGTACGATGACGCTTGTGGGTAGGGTGGCAACTATGAAGCGAACAGGAGAGCTCGACTCTCAGCCCCATGATCCAACGGTAGTACAAGAAATAATTGAGTACGCACACGAGGCTTCTGATCCTGCTTACTGGCTCACGGGTGTTTAAGAGCCTATCCGAATAACGAATTTTTTATCTGTTTGGCACACTTGAGTTAACTCATAGCGATGTAATTGAAGTGTGCCCGCCAGCGCAGCGCTTGAGGCAGCAACGATAATTTGCTTGTCTTGGACTGTCACTGCCACCTTGGAATTAAACTTCTTGAGTACATAATCTTTAATAACTTTACTTTCCGGAGGCTCTTCGAAATCCTTTTTGGCTAAAATATCGGCAATAGAACTCATGTAATCAGTATAATATATAGACTATGCCGGAGTTACCAGAGGTTGAGACAGTTCGAATTGGGCTGAGCACATTGCTCATTGGCAATGTAATTACGGGGGTAGAGTTTGATACGCCCAAAAGCTTTCCCAACGCATCAGCGGATGTAAACAAGTTTTTAATTGGTGCAAAAGTAGTTACCATTGCTCGCCGTGGCAAAGCACTTTTGATTGAACTCAGTACAAAATACAGTTTAGTCGTGCATCTAAAGATGACCGGACAATTGGTATATGTGGGTAAAGAACGGTTTGGAGCGGGGCATCCAACTAGTAGTTTAGTTGGACAATTGCCAGATAAATCGACCCGCGTGACACTCAAACTAGATAACGGTGCACAGCTGTTTTATAACGACCAACGCAAGTTTGGCTGGATGCGGCTCATTCCAACTGCGGAGGTGCCTAATATTGATTTCTTTAAAAAGCTTGGTCCTGAGCCTTTGGCAGCGGACTTTTCTGCCAAAGATTTTGCTGTTCGCTTGAAGAAGCGCCCGAATACTAATATCAAGGCAGCGTTGCTCGATCAAACGGTCATTGCGGGTGTGGGTAATATTTATGCTGATGAAAGTTTGTGGGGTGCCAAAATCCATCCCAAGACGCTCGTCAAAAACCTTTCCATGCAGAAATTGAACAAACTTTTTGATGAGCTTGTGTACGTTTTGAAACTGAGCATTGAAAAGGGCGGCTCAACAGATAAGAATTATGTAAACGCCGAGGGCAAAAAGGGGAGCTACCTAAGCTTCGCTCGCGTTTTTCGACGCGAAGGCAAACCGTGTCCGCTTTGCGGCACAATTATTATAAAAACCCGGGTAGCTGGCCGCGGAACCCATCTTTGTCCATTCTGCCAAAAGGAGTCCAAATGATCATTACGCTGACTGGCTCAAACCATTTTGCGCTCAATGAAGCACGGCGCAAACTTACCGGTGATTTTTTAGGTGAATACGGAGATATGGGACTTGAACGTCTTGATGGGGAAGAGGCGAGTTATGAACGCATAACTGAAGCCTCTCAGAGCTTACCATTCCTAGCCAGTAAGAAAATGGTCATATTACGGAACCCGGGCACGCAGAAACAATTTCAGGAAAATATCGATGAACTCCTCAAAAATGTGCCAGAAACCACTGATCTGATTATTGTTGAGTCCAAACTCGACAAACGACTCAGTTACTACAAAACGCTCAAAGCCCAGACCGACTTTCGACAATTCGATCAACTAGAACCCCGTGAATTGGCAAAATGGCTAGTTGAGCAGGCGAAACAGCAAAGTGCTAGTGTGCAACTGGTTGACGCAAACTACTTGGTCGAACGAGTAGGAGCGAACCAGGAGCTAGTCGCCAATGAGCTCGAAAAGCTTATAAGTTTTGATCCAAACATAACGCGCCGAACCATTGATCTATTGACCGAACCAACCCCACAAAGTAGTATTTTTGAACTGTTAGACGTCGCTTTTGCAGGAAATAAGAAACGGACCATGGAGCTATACAAAGAACAGCGCGCCTTAAAGGTAGAACCCCAGCAAATTGTTGCCATGTTGGCTTGGCAGCTGCATGTGCTAGCGATAGTAAAAACAGCAGGGGACCGACCATCCGGCGAAATCGCTCGCGAAGCCAAAATCAGTCCCTTCGTGGTCCAAAAGACGCAAAGTATCGCCAGAAACCTCTCAACCCAAGATGTTAAACGATTGATACACGATGCACTGCAGCTGGATATTCGCCTCAAAAGTCAGAGTATCGATGCCGACGAAGCACTGCAATACTTTTTGTTAACTATTTCTTCTTAGCTGGAGCTTTTTTGGCAGCTGGTTTCTTTGCCGCAGGTTTTTTAGCTGGAGTAGCTTTCTTTGCAGCAGCTTTACCTGGCTTGACGCCGGCAGCTTTGGCTTGAGCAGCAGCCCGCTTTTGGAGGCGAGCGGCTTTGTTCTTGTGAATCACACCTTTTTTGGCAGCTTTATCAATGGCGCTCTGAGCCTGACTCTTGGTGTCGTTTGACGCCTTGGCGCTAAAGGCTTTCAAAGCAGTCTTGAGGGTACGTTTGGTGCGGCGGTTCCGAGCAGCCGCTTTACTAGCTATACGGACACGCTTCTTAGCAGATTTGATAATGGGCATAGATTTCCTCTATTAGAGTTGATAACAATATCGAAGCCAGACTATACAGGGGTCAGGCCGTTTTGTAAAGGGGAAGGGGCCCACTACTGTTGCTAAACATTACCATTTATGATAATTTGTGAATAAGTTATATCTAAAACAAAAATCGCCATTATGGACCCGCAATCGCCAGCTCCACCGCCGTCAGGGCAACCAAATCCGCCTCAGGATATTAAGGCGCAAGTAGTTGCACGCCTCAAAGAAGCCAATAATGTATTAGTCACAGTCAGCAATAACCCGTCAGTTGATCAGTTAGCTGCGGCAATTGGCTTTACATTGGTCCTAAACAAGCTTAAAAAGCATGGAACGGCCGTCTTTAGTGGCAAAGTGCCGTCTATAATTGAATTTTTGCAGCCCGAGAAAACAATCGAGAAAAACACCGATAGCCTGCGAGATTTTATTATCGCCCTCGACAAATCCAAGGCCGACAAACTGCGCTACAAAGTCGAAGACAAGTACGTAAAGATTTTTATTACGCCGTATCGGACATCAATTGGTCAACCTGACCTGGAGTTTAGCCAAGGGGACTTTAATGTTGAAGCGGTAGTGGCCCTCGGAGTTACCAAACGCGAACAACTGGACCAAGCCATTACGGCGCATGGACGAATTCTGCACGACGCAACGGTGATTGCCGTCAACAAAAAGTCTGGCAGCGAGATTGGCAACCTAAATATGACACTCCCGGATGTCAGTAGCTTGAGTGAAGTTATGGTTGCGCTCAGCCAATCGCTCAAGGGCGAAAAAACCGACCACTTGTTTGATCAACAGATAGCTACCGCCTTTCTAACTGGAATTGTGGCCGAAACAGACCGTTTTAGTAACGACAAAACCTCACCCGAAACCATGAAAATTGCTTCGGTATTGATGGAAGCCGGTGCCAACCAGCAATTAATCGCCACCAAGCTGGAACCCCCAGCACCTCCTCCGCCTGCACCTAGCCCAGCTCCAAAACCAAACACTCCCCCTCAGCCAACGACTGGATCGAAACCAATCCAACCCCTGCCAGCCGAAGAAAGACCACCCGAGAATAAAGATGGTTCCTTGCAAATTCCACACACCGAAACGAGCCTCGAAGACCTAGCCAAGCAAACAGAAGAAGAAAACCCTGAAGAAGAACTTGATGAGATTCACATTGACGAGCAGGGAACCTTGCAACGCCTCGAAGATCTCAAAGCCGAAGAAACTAAACCAGAACCTCCACAACCCACCGAACCTGCCAAGCCAGCCGATGATAGTTATGGACGTATGATGGAGCCACCCGAGCGAGGCGGTACCCTCACAGCCAATACCGAACAAAACGTGCTAGATCCGTCGTCAGATGCTCTCAGTCTACCCCCGGTAGATAAGCCGCTACTGCATCATGACCCAGTGAGCCCAATGTCCAGTCCGGTTGCTCCAGTAGTAAATGAGGCACCAGTTTCATCTGAATCCCACGACGCACAAACACTGGATGAAATCGAAGAAGCTGTTGATAGCCCACACATCCATCAAACAGATACCGATAAAGCTCGGGAACAAGTGGATTCCGTAACAGCAGCTAGTGAGACGCCATCGCCAATCGCCGCTCTTAATGCTCAACCGCTTGGTAATGATCTTCGCTCCGCTGGTGAGCCCCAGCAAGATTTACCGGCGAACCTGGTTGGCCCAGACCCTGGCTTGCCACCTGATAGCACGGGTACCAACAATCCTGCTGCACCACCTCCGTTGCCACCGCCATGGACGCCCCCAACCCTGCAACCGCCTAGCGCACCAGAAGACATTCGAGACCAAGCTTTGTAGTATTCTAAAGTTCTATGGATGGAATTTTATTGGTAGATAAGCCTGCTGGGTGGACAAGCTTTGATGTGGTTGCCAAAGTTCGCGGCATTTTAAGGCAATCTGGCATAAAAAAGCCCAAAGTCGGGCACACCGGTACGCTCGATCCTTTGGCCACTGGTCTCTTGGTACTAGTTTTGGGCAGCTACACCAAACGAGCGCAGGAATTCAGTAAGCTAGATAAAACCTACGAAGTGACCATGAAATTGGGTCAAACCAGCTCAACCGGGGATCAAGAAGGTGAAAAGACCATGGTTTCAGCTATAAAACCGTCCCAGACCGATGTAGAGGCTGTTCTAGACGGTTTTATCGGGGAAAGCGAACAAATACCGCCCCAATTTTCGGCCATTAAAGTAGATGGCCAGAGGGCGTATAAGCTGGCCAGAGCAGGTAAGGAGGTCAAACTAGAGCCTCGCACGGTGAAAATCTACGAAATAATAGGTATTAAGTATGCGTATCCAGAGGTAAAATTCATTACTAAAGTCTCGTCCGGCACGTATATTCGTTCATTGGTAGAAGATATTGGCTCAAAACTCGGTACAGGAGCATATATGACAGCCCTTAGACGCACCAAAGTTGGCATTTTCAAGATTGAAACTGGCCAGAAAATTGAAAAAACAACAAGTGCAGAGATATTGACAAAAATAATTCAAATGATATAATATAGATAAGTCCATGAACGTAAATATTGATTGTAGCCAAGCGTGTGTTGATAAAGTCTGCCAGTGGGCAGAAGATGCCCAGGTGTGGTTTGATGAACGAATTGCCGAGGGTATGATTCCAATCAATGCCGGCAGTATCGCTTGTTCAGGCTTAAAGATTGATAAAAGATATAATATTGGATTTGTTTGTGAGCCTGAATTTGAGTCTCCAACCGTCCGTAAAGTTGACGAAAAAGAGGACTTGATTGCCGAAATTAGCTTTCGACACCCGCCAACACGTTAGCTAGACTTGCCTTAACAGGGAAGATGTGCTAGGATTGAGTACAACAATGATTTCTAGTGAGAAGAAACAAGCAGTCGTCAAGGATCTGCAGCTAAA
>CAZPPF010000004.1:0-48237 GCA_964588395.1 uncultured Candidatus Saccharibacteria bacterium
TGGTGGAGCTGCCGAGTACTGCCCTCGGGTCCGCTAGTTTATCTTGGTTAATCGTCTACAGGTTTATTCCGCTTGAGTTGTCTTAGGCATGTAACCGGTAAACGGACAAAAAGTTACATGCAGCAGTCCTAAAGTCTTAACAAAATCTATGGATAGTAGATTTTGCGCATCCAGAAAATATGACGTGCACTGACACTATCTGAAGTCATGCTAGGCACGGTTCAAGTCGTAACTTAAACTGTTGCGTAAGCTGGCATAGCGAAAGCAGTTGCAACAAAGTTACGTGCACTTTCGAAAGCTGAAGCTACGCGATCAGATAATTTTGCAATTAGTCTGGTTTGTCTATAACGCTGACAAGCGACCTGCTGATTTAACCGATAAAGTCCAACGTCGAGCTTAAAATTCAGCCCCGTAATGAAGTATTATACCCTAACGTAAGCGTTTTGTCTAGTGAGTGGCCGTGGCCAATTCGTCTGTTTCTTCTTGGTGAAGCACGTGGCTGGATGGGTGATAGAACATATTGAAGAAAACACCAGCCGTAAACACTATCGAACCAGCTACGATAATTGGCATATTAACTCCTAGGGTCGCTATATAACCGGCAATGATAGCCGGGATAGATTGGGCCAATGCCTGCACACTAGCCTCAATACCGAGTACCTCGCCCTGAATGTCCTTACCGGCCGACAAACTGACTAAGGTTGTAGCGTTCGCAATGGTCAACCCCACAAAAATTGGCATGAAAATCGTGATCAGCAAAAGCTGCGTGGTGTTCGTAGCCAGTAGTTGCAGGAATAGTGCGGCACTTAAACCCAAGAAGCTCACACGCAATATCTGGTGATTCTTGAAACGCTTGGCCAATAGAGGTACCAAAATTGCCTGGACCAAAACCATGATGATTCCAAAATAGGCAAAATAATCACCTATGTTGCTTGGGGTAAAGTGGAGTTTTTCAATCAATCGGATCTGGAAAAAGGTGGTAAAGAATGCAAACCCTGCCCAAAATAAAAACTCTGAACCAAAAATGACCCTCAGGCCGGGTGCCGCGGCGGCTTTACGAATATTCTCTAACGATTTCGTCCAAACAATCTTAGCGGCTCGCTGGATACGCTGGTTAGTCTCTGGCAAGATGAACAGAACGAGCAGCACATTGATCGCACTCAAGATGGCCGTGAACCAAAACGGTGTGGCGGTGTTAAACCAGTGTGGTGTGTTAAACAAACCGTAAAAACTAAGGTTCGGACTAGCTAAACGTGCCCCAATATATGGCCCAATCACAAAGCCAAATCCAAAGGCAGCACCCATCAAACCAAAGTTGCGGGTACGATGTTCTGGTGGTGTGGTATCAGCAATAACCGCACGAGCCACACTAATGTTTCCACCGGTTATACCATCAAAGGCTCGGGCAAAGAACAACAGCGGTATACTCTTGGTCAAAATAGCAATGGCAAACAAAATATACCCAACCGATGTACCAGCTAAACTGAAGCCCAGGATAGGTTTACGACCAAAGCGGTCAGATAGCTGACCCAAAATTGGAGTAGCCAAAAACTGCATAAGCGGATAAATACCGACTAGCCAACCAAGCATAATCAGCGAGCCGTTCATCGAGAACCCAGCGGGTTCAAAAATCTTAAAGATAAGTTGCGGCAATACAGGAAGCAAAATTCCTACACCCAATACGTCTAGAAAGACCGTAAATAGAACAATTGGTAGGGCACGTCCTTCAAAGCGGCTTGAATCGTTTTTAGCCATAAATCTCCTTCTTATTTATGTGGTTTGTGTAAAAAATTGTTTGGTTTTTCGGTCATACAGGCGTAGTCATACAAAGTCGTAAGACTTTCCAGCAGTTCGGTTTGTTTTTTATCGCTGAGGTTAGCAAACATGGGCGCATGATAATCGTTAAGGACTTCTAGTGCCTTATCGCTAATACGTTGGCCCTTGGTAGTCGGCTGTGTAATGTGCTCTCGGCGATTCTGCGGACTTATTTCGGTGGTCAGTAAACCCTTGTCTTTCAAGAGTTTAATCTGACGGCTAATGCTAGCCTCGGTCTGCCCCAAATTATCAGCAATCTGTCGCTGCTGAACGTTGGGATGCCAACCCAGCACCATCAAAATTTTAAATTGCGAGAGTCCAATTCCGAGTTGTTCCTGTAATACTTGGTCGGATTGGCGGGCCAAACAAAAGGATAGGCGTTGGATCAAGTAACCTATGTTGTTTGTCGGCCTCATTAATGCTCCTAGTACTTCAATTGTAAAGCTAGATACTTAACACGTCAAGTGTTTATATCGGCCTTGTAAATGGCATACCAGTCATCAAGGGAGAGCTCTTGAGCGCGAGCATCAAGCGAAATGCCGGCTCGGGTAAGAAGCTGTTCTACCTGATCTTTGCTAATGCGTAATCCCCCGCTTAGGCTACTACGCAGTTTTTTGCGACGTTCACTAAAGCCGGCTTTGACCAAACGGAAAAACTGCTTGATATCAACATCTTTAAAAAGTGGTCCATGGTGACTCAAGATAAGTACTTGGGAGTCCACTTTTGGCGGCGGTGTAAATTTGCTGGCATCAACTACCTGGCCAAGACTAGCTGTGGCAAAAAACTGTACGCTCACACTTAGCACACTCATGTCTCCAGGACCGGCTACCACCCGTTCGGCTACTTCTTTTTGTACCAGGAATGCGGCTTGATTAAAGGGATTGTCTGCCTGGCACACAACTCTCAGCAAATTACTGGTCAGGTAGTACGGAATATTAGCTACAATTTTGTAGCCTTTTGGCAATTGACTGAGGTCAAACTGCAAAATATCCGCTTGAATTATCTCAATTTTGTCTTGATACTGGGGTAATAGTGCATAGATGCCCCTAAGCTGTGTAGCCAACGCCTCGTCTAGCTCAACTGCATATACCATTTTGGCCCGACGAACCAGCAGCTGGGTAAGCGTACCGAGTCCTGGCCCGATTTCAAGCACGGTATCTTCTGGACCAATTTTTGCTGCATCTGCGATAGCATCAAGCGTATCGGCATCTTTGAGCCAATGCTGCCCTAATGATTTCTTTGGTATTTGCTCATCCATTATGCAGTGTTTTTATGTTTTCGTTCAGCTAATTTTTTCGTAAGAAAGAAAATAGGTGTAAGTATGACGACTTGTAGTGCCCAGTTTATATACTGTATCCACCAAATGACTGACGCGTCCTGGCCGCACGCATCATATAAATTTATACTAAACGGAAACCCCAGCGAGGTGTAGGAGACCAAGGTACATGCACATACATCTTTACCAGAGGCTGAAAGTTCATCACTAACCGGAAGATTATTGACAGGAATGTTGCAGTCGGAAAAGCCTTTTTGCGCACCTGGAAACGAAACACGGATGTGATTTACACCCAGTGACAAGTATTGGAAGAATATAAACAATACAATAACCGTTAACCAAGGAACAAACTTATAGAACTTCATTCCCTAACTATAGCAAAACAGTATCTAAAGATTCTTTTTACCAATTATGATGTGCTTGCCAGTAATTGTAGGCAGCGCCCCAGCTACCAAAGCGCGCATTGGCGTAGCTGGTTGCCCAACGTAGCTGCGTGACTGGATTGGATGTCCAATCAGACCCAAAGGGAGCCATTTTGGAACCCGGTGTGGCCTGGCCCAAGCCGTAGCCAAGTCCAGATGGAATCGAGGATGGTGGATAGGCTGGGCAGTAACCAATCTGGCCCTGCAACTTGGTTGGGCACCAACCAGATTCGTGACTAATGATGTAGTTTACATAGGCATAATCTGAGCTCTTGATACCGGCTGCTGCCATAATGCCGCTCTTGTCATCCGGAATAGAGACTGCCTTGCCACGAGCAATAACCTGCGCGACCGGTGCAATCACTGTGACATCTTGAATGACATGACGGGCGACTTCTTTGCCGTTCTGTGTTTCGATCTGATAGGTTACAAGCTTTTTACCCGCAACACCGTTTTGACGCACCACAGTGGTACCAAATGATAGGCTGGCATCTTCGATGGTTTCGGTCGGTGCGGCAATGGCTTCCTCGGATGTGGCAATCTGGCTGCCAGCTCGAATCACAAACATCTGCATGTTGGCCGTTACTGGTGTATTAACAGCCGGCTGAACTTGGTCATCTTTGGCAAGCTGAACATTCTTTTCTTTCAAGACATCACCAACTGTTTTGGAATGAGTTCGAATGGTTACTGGTGTGCCATACAAGTTGAGGTTAGCCGGAACTGCTCGGTTGATAACAACCTTTTCACCAATGCCATCTTTGAGAACATCCTGCACGGGCTGGTGAGAAATATCATCTTCTGGATAGACCGTAAGTCCAGCTTCCGTCGCTGCATTGCGAGCAGTTTGACCAGCGTTAAAGGCGTGAGTAATTTGCGTGCCATCAATAATAGTTACCGGGCGAGCTCGATACACATTGACGCGGAAATTATCTTCTACAATTGGGGTGTCTACATCTGGTTCAACCACATCACCCTTATCCAGGTGTACACCTAGCTTGTCGAGGAGATCGCCTACTTTAACAGCTCGGGTTGGAACCGTTTCTTGTTTGTTGTCATGCGTAACAATTACGACATGATTGTCGCTGGCACCCACGGTTTGGCCACCTAATGACACTAGAATCACAGCCGTGGCGATAAAAAGAATCAAAAAAGTTGTAACCGGTATAAAAAATGGGTGGCCTTTGAGAGTAAAGAACCATTGGTGGTGCTTTTTGAGATGCTTGTGAAAACGTTTCAATGGCATAAGTCGTTGGTTGCTCCGAGAGACCAGATTAGTAGTTTAACAGATTGGATGCGTACTGTCCAAAGCAGGCCGGCTACAACTTTTCGAGTGGTGCAAAGGCAATGTTGAGCTTTTTGGCACCTTTGCCTTTGAAATAAATCACCGCTTCATCACCCGCCAGTTCCATTACAGTACCGTCACCAAACAAACGATGCCGGACAGCGTCGCCCTCATTTAGTTCAGGAATATATTTTGGTTCGTTCGAAACACTTGGTTGGTTCCAGATATCGGTCTGAGTGTCGGTGCTTGTTTCGGGATAGGGGTTGGACTGGGACAAGTCTTCAATTTCGGACAAAAAACGACTGGGAGGATTATGCTGCATGCCGCCATAGAGTAAGCGGGCGCTGGCGTACATCAGGTACAGCTCTTCCTTGGCGCGAGTCATACCCACGTAACAGAGCCTGCGTTCTTCTTCCATTTCGGACTGATCATACAACGCCCGCGAATGCGGAAAAATGCTTTCTTCCATACCCGCCATAAATACCACTGGAAACTCCAGGCCTTTGGCGGCATGCAGCGTCATCAATGTAACCGCATTATTATTAAAATCTGCTTTATCCAGGTCACTTACTAGGGATATTTCTTCCAGAAAACCATCTAGACCGAGGTCGCTATATTCTTGGGCTACACTGCATAGTTCTTTCACGTTTTCTTTGCGGGACTCGCCTTGCGGACCACCATCGTCTAGGTAGTCATAGTAGTTAATGCGCCGGATCAACGAATCGAGCAGTGCCGCCACAGGCGCATCTTGCATGACTTCGCGCAGACTAGCTAAGATGTCACCCAGCTCGCTGAAAGCTTGGCGAGCCTTAGGAGTAAGTTCATCAATTTCACTGGCTCGTTCTAGCGCCTGTTGCAGTCCAAAACCGTGACGGCGCTGCCAGGCACTAAAGCCTTGTAATGATTTAATTCCAATGCCACGAGTTGGTACATTCACAATCCGCTCAAAGCTCACCGTATCTTCTGGCTGATAAATAATTCTGAGGTACGCTAGGATGTCTTTGATTTCTTTACGATCGTAGAAGCGCACACCGCCAACGATTCGATACGGCACGCCGTAGCGCACAAAGCTTTCTTCTAAGCTTCGGCTTTGAGCATTAGTTCGGTATAAAACCGCAAAATGGGTGTAGGTCCTGAGTCCGGCATCGACCGTGTTTTGCACGCGGCGAATTACGGCTTCGGCCTCGGCTCGCTCACTGCCTACCTGCACTAATTGCACCGGTGAACCATGTCCTGCGGCTGTCCAAAGTTTCTTGTCGGAACGCTGCAGATTTTTGCTAATCACCGCATGAGCCGCATCCAAAATAGCTTTGGTACTACGGTAGTTTTGCTCCAGCTTAATGACGGTGCATTTGGGATAATCTTTCTCAAAGTTCAAAATGTTACGAAAATCCGCGCCGCGCCACGAATATATAGACTGCCAGTCGTCACCTACTACGGCAATATTATTGTGATCGTTCGTGAGGAGCTTAATCAGGCGATACTGTGCAGCATTGGTGTCTTGATACTCGTCAATCATGACGTACTTAAACTGCTCACGCCACTTGTCACGAATTGCCGGCTGCGTTTCCAGCAGTTTAACGGTTTTGCCTATCAGGTCATCAAAATCCAGTGCTTTGGCATCTCGCAGAATTTGTTCATACACCGGGAAAACTTGTGCAGTGGCTCGCTCAGCTGGGCTGTTTTGATGGTTGGCATACTCATTTGGACCAATCAATTCGTTTTTGGCACTGCTAATCAGGCTGCTAAGCAGCCTCGGTGGAAAGCTTTTTTCATCTATCATGAGCTGTTTGGAAGCTTGCTTGATAGCCGCTTGCTGATCGCTGTCGTCAAAAATTACAAAGCTACGTGGCAAACCCAGGTGCTCGCCATCTTGGCGCAAAATCCGCACGCAAATACTATGAAAGGTGCCCATAAACGGCATGAAAGCCCGGTTCTCGGCACTTTCACCGAGTAGTCTTGCGATTCGCTCACGCATTTCTCGGGCTGCTTTGTTGGTAAAGGTTACCGACAAAATATTTGGTGGCGTAGCCTTTTGGCTGGCAATAATGTAAGCAATACGGTGCGTCAGCGTTTTGGTCTTGCCAGAACCAGCGCCGGCTTGAATAAGTAACGGCCCTTCGGTGGTTTTAACCGCCCGTAGTTGTTCTGGATTTAAACCAACTAAAATATCCTCTGTCACCAATATAGTTTAGCAACTCTCAGGCCTACCTACTTAATAAACTCTATTGGCAATTTAATAGATGTCTTGATAATTTCTGCATCGATTGCCAGATACAGAAGTGCAGCAGCTACGATTAGGAGCAGTATCAACACTCCGAGCGACATATTACGTTTTCGTTTGGCTTCCCCAATGGGCAAGTTGTAGGTTTTGTCAGTAACTAATTTTTCAACCGCCTCCATTTTTGCAACGGCTTCTTTGTCTTCTTTCTCGGTCGTCTTATTTACGGCTTGTGCGGCTACGGCGTTGGTAACGGCTTCGTCGGATTCAGAAGACTCAGATTTTGAAGCCGGCTTAGTTTCGGCTTCGTCCTTGGATTCTTCAGGCGGTTCTGATGGCTCGTCGGTTTTTTCGGGTTCATCTTTAGGCTCATCGGTTTGCACAACCACCGCGGGGTTAGCGATTTTGGCGGGTTTAGCCTCAACTTCAGGTTCTGGTTCGACAGGTTTTTCTGCTTTGGTGGATTCTGGCGTATCAGTTTTGACCTCCACTGCTGTGGATTTCGAACCGCTGATTGGCTTAATTGTCGGGGCAGTTGTTGAAACAATGACATTTTCTTCTTTACTTTCGTCTGTTTCGGCAGACTTGACCATCGGATCTTGCAGAATTGTCCGATGTCCCACAATCACCGGTCGTGAGCTGGCATCTGGTGCCGATGCGCCTGGCTTGGATACATCCATAACTTTGTCGTCTTTTTTAGCTGTCTTCGCCATCAGATTCCTTTTCTGGAGCGTGCTTTACAGCGTAGGCTTTTTCAACAATGCCGCTAAATTTATGATAATTCAAGCTGGCACCACCTACCAAAACACCATCGCACCCTTCAATCTCTAGATAACCACCCACAATTTGATCATCCACGCTACCACCATACAAAACGCGGATTTTTTTGGCAGCTCTCGAGCCATAGAGATCTTCGACTTGCTTGCGAATAAAAACTAAGGCCTGTTTGACCTCGTCTGGTTTGGCCAAAATACCACTAAAGGTACTGATAGCCCAGACGGGTTCATAGGCAATCACCACCTCGCTCACTTCTTGGTCAGTCAAATTGCTTAGTGCACTCATAATTTGGTCATGCAAAACTTGTTTGGTTTCGCCTGCCCGGCGTTCCACTTGTGTTTCGCCGACGCACAAAATTGGTGTGATCTCGTTTCGAATAGCGGCAGCTACTTTGTCTCGCACCATGTCTAGGTCTTCGTGGAAGTAAAGACGCCGCTCAGAATGTCCCACAATCACGTAGTGCACCAAATCTCGCAGCATCGTAAAGCTCACCTCGCCCGTAAACGCTCCTTCGTCCTTCAAATAGGCATTCTGAGCGGCCAAGCGAAACTTCCGCCGGTCAATCTGTAGGCTTAAAGGCTGCAAAGTCAGTAAGCTGGGTGCCAACACCACTTCGATATCTTGGTGAATCTTAATCCGCTCTTCTAAACGGTGCACCAGCAAACTGGCCTGCGAGGTATCGAGGTTCATCTTCCAGTTGCCGACAATCAGGGTTCTTTTCATGGTTATAACGCTTTTGCTTATTGTATCACTACTTATCCTCTAGAGCCTCCACCCCGGGTAACTTCTTGCCACTCATAAGCTCCAAGCTAGCACCTCCCCCTGTGGAAACATGATCAAACAATTCCATTTGCCCCTGACTTTCCACAAATCCTACCGTATCGCCACCACCTACCAAACTGTATGGTCGATGACCAAATTGACCAAGTATCGCTTCTATAATTAGCTCCGTGCCTTGTGTGAATGGACCAACCGGGCCATGCAACGCTGGTGTTTCGGTTACACCCATGGTGCCATTCCAGACCACGGTGTTAGCAAGCTGCATACCACCAGCAATAAACGCCCCCGAAAAGGGCCCAATATCGAGCACCATTTCGTCTCCCGCAATCACTCCACTCTCGGGTGGTGGCGTTTTTGGATAATTTTCGATCTCGGCAATCACGTGTGCGCTCCAGTCAACAATCCGGGTATGCGCAGTTTTGTCTATTTTGCTGGCCACCACGCCATCTTGTGGAATATAAAAGATAAAACGTTCTTTTTTAGCCTTAGACCGGGCCTTTTCGATAATTTCCTCAGCCAGCGGCACATCGGCTTTCTCTACCAGACTTTTGCCAGTCTTAATGCCTTCGGCCAAGAGAAAGGTGTTGGCCATTGCTCCACCCACCGCCACAAAATCGGCGATATCTATAAAACGCTTCAGCACTTCTAATTTGTCAGAGATTTTGGCACCGCCAATTACCGCCATGAGCGGCCGTTTGGGATTGTCCATGACTCCAGTGATAGTACTGACTTCTTTTTCGAGCAGCAGCCCAGCCACACTCGGCAGAAACTTGGTTATAGCATCGGTGGAGGCATGGGCACGGTGTACCACTCCAAAACCGTCCTGCACAAATATTTCAGCCAAGCTAGCCAATTGCTTGGCAAACTCAGAATCGTTTTTTTCCTCCGCTTCGTGATAACGCAAATTTTCAAGCAACAGTACTTGCCCAGATTTTAGCCCACGCGCAGCCGTTTCGGCCTCCGGCCCGACACAATCCGAAGCAAATGCTACATCTTTATCTAATAATTTCGAAAGACGTTTGGCGACAGGCCTCAGGCTCACCGAAGCATCACGTGGGCCACTTGGACGGCCTAAATGGGAGCAAATCACCAATTTACAGTCTTGCCCCAGCAAAAACTCGATGGTTGGCAGAGACTGTCTGATTCTATAATCATCAGTAATTTTGCCATCCTTAACGGGCACATTGTAATCGGCCCGCAGCAGTACTGTCTTGCCGTGCAGGTCAATATCGCGAATTGTTTTTTTGTTGAACCCCAAGGGAATTGCCCACCCTTTCTAGCGAATACTATAACACGCGAACCTTGATGGTATCAGTGGTACCAACTACACCTGGATACATACCCGAAGCCGTAACCACAACTTCCCCTTTGCGCAGTACATTATTTTGCAAGAGCCAGTTGGTCAGTTTGGTGGCTGCTAATTTATCAGCTGGGCGGACGTAACTTTTAGTTCCATAGACAATAGCGAGTTGTTGGGCCGTTCGATCATCAGAAGTCACCGCAATAATAGGCAGTTTGGGCCTAAAACTAGCAATTTGTAGGGCAGTGGCGCCCGATTTTGTCTCGGCTACAATGGCCGTGGCCTGTATGGTGTTGGCCAGTTTAATTATGGCTGAAGATATGGCGGTCTGGCGACTAGTATCATTGGTAATATCGGCAAAACGAACGTTTTCTATTGGGTTATTTGTCTGGGTGTACAAAATAACCCGCTTCATTACCTTGACTGCATCGATTGGGTATTTGCCCGCGGCGGTTTCATCGCTCAGCATCACACAATCGGCACCAATAATCACTGCTGTTGCCACATCCGAAACTTCAGCGCGAGTCGGTTCTGGTTCTTCCATCATGCTGGCGAGCATTTGCGTGGCTACAATTGTTGGTTTGGCGTAGTGGAGTCCCAGCCCAATAATTTTGCGCTGCATTATGGGTACAGATTCTGGTGATGTCTCAATAGCCAAATCACCACGGGCCACCATAACTGCATCGGTTTCCTGAACAATTTCTTCAATATTTTCTATGGCCGCAGCAGTTTCTATCTTGGCAATAATCTTGGCATTACTGCCCAAGTTTTTTAGAAGTGTTCTAAGCTTTGCTATATCACGGGCGTGTTGCACAAAACTAAGAGCCACGTAATCTATATCGTGTTCAGAACCAAAGGCCAGATCCCGACGATCTTTAGTAGTAATAATATCGCCGCCAAAATCGGTTTCTGGTAGGTTGATGCCTTTGCGTTTAATCAATATGCCGTCATTCTCGGCCCGCACATGAACAATGCCGTCTTTGACGCTGGTTATTTCACTGCGTATCTTGCCATCATATATAAATAACGGCTGGCCCCGCTTTACCTTTTTACTGAGATCGTATTGTGTGGGGATTAATCCCGAACGCTCGTAATCGGCCTCGTATTTGAGCCCCAGGCTTTGTCCGGCATTTACGGTAATAACACCGTCAAAATCGCCCAGACGTACTTTGGGTCCTTGTAAATCTTGAATAATTGCTACCGGCTTACCATATTCATGACCAGCCTTACGAATCCATTTGATCTGACGTTCGCGTTCTTCATGCGTACCATGGCTAAAATTCAGTCGAATACCATTGGCTCCAGCTCGCACCAGTTTAAGTATGGAGTCATAGCTATCGGTCGAAGGTCCGATAGTAGCAATGATCTTAGTCCGCTTGAATTTTGCCAGCGGTACGTTTGGTACGCGACTTGTAGTATCCATACTTTTCTTCATTTTACCCGCTTATGCTTAGTTTGAACAGGGGTAAATCTAACAAACTTGTTTATTCTAAAACAATTAGTGATCCACCTCTGATCAAAATGTAACTGCTTATCTCAAGAAGTCTAATAATTCACTACGGTCTGATAAACCAGTACCTGTGGACCATCTTGCGCTGACTTGTTGTAGACATTGTATGGTTTCAAGGTGCCACTTTTAGCAGATCCAACACACAGTTCTTGATAGTCACCTGCAACTGGCAACGAAATCACCGTCGACTTATACTGATTGGTCAGTTCAACCGTTGCTGTAGTACCAACACCTTTCGGGTTTACTGCACGCAAAAAATAGCACATAGATTTAATTGCCGTTTTACCGCCAACCACATACGTAAGTTGTCCGCCGGCAGCAACTTGTGAAACCGTCTGAGTTCCAACTTGATTCACATAATCAGTTGCTGTGCTCACGCCTGAGGTCTGTGCAGCGTTTGTATACGTCAAAAATTGTGAGTATGGAACTGTTGCCGCATGGCTTTGCATAAGTAAGTAAGAGCCAATCCCGGCGAATAATAAGACAAAAATAATCACAAGCTTGGCATCTAAGAATTTTGGTTTTTTCATTTTTCAGTCCTTGGTTATTGGGCCTATAGTAGTCCTGAAATAAAGCTTATGTCAAACTTAAACCGCAGCTATAAAATGATTTCAGAAGAGTTGGTGATCCCAAGGGGAATCGAACCCCTGTTGCCGGGATGAAAACCCGGTGTCCTAACCGCTAGACGATGGGACCATCAGCCACCCTGAAAGAATGTAATTTAAGACCGCGTCAGTGTAGCATAACAGAGACGAAATGAAAATCCCCACGACTTAGTAGCCGTGGGGACTTCCGTTTTAAATTGTTTGTTTGAGAGCGGTCAGTCATTGCTCTTGAACTTATCCTGATTCTAGCACATTTTGCGCGTTTGCGCTAGTGCTTTTCCACAAGGATTAGCCGCGAGTAAAACGACGACCAAGGAACAAGCGGTGAGCAACAGCCCCAGCAATAGTTACGGCAGTAAATATGCCGATAACATCGCCAGCACCAGTGTTCGGCAACTGACCCGTTGGGGTAGTTGGAGTGGTTGGGGTTACAGGTGGTGTAACGGGCTGACACTTGGCTGAATTAGCATTTACGCTAACTGTAGCTGTGTCAGAAGCTGTGGTGTTGTTTCCAGGTTGGAAAACTGTAGCTGTATTAACCATTGCGTTGTTTCCACAATTCAATTGGTCAGCAGCATCAATCGTAACCTTGAACTTAACGTAAGCAACTGCACCAGGATTATAGCTCCCAATGTTGATGCCATTTTTAACCACATCATCACTTCCGGCACCTATTCCACTAGGATGGTTACCGTTTGTGATAGTAGTACTACCAGCCACAATATGCTCGTGGGCAGGAAGTTGGTCACGTACAGAAACATCGTTTAAAACTGTGTTTCCAGTGTTCTTAACTGTAAGCAAGTAAGAAACCGTGTCTCCTGGCTTAGCAGTAATGTTTTTGCTCCAAGCGTCACCTGGGTGAGCTACCTGTTTGGTAATCGTAAGGTTAGGTGCTGGAACGTGAACTTTAACTTTTACTGTAACGATACTGGTGTATTGGAAACAGCCCGGAATGATACCATTCGGAGACTGATAACCAATTAGCGCACCACCGTTTACAATGTCATCGCTTAGTTTCATGCCACTTGGTACAGCGTTTGTATAAGAAACGGCTGAGCCAGGAACATATGAAACGCTGAAGTTACTGCCACCGGCAAAGTCGACAGTGTCGGCTACTGTACCAGGTTGAGCGTTATCAGCAGAAATGTAAGCGTTGGCCCGCATAGCGGTACCGGTTGCAGTTGGCAAGAAAATTCGAACCTTAGTGTTTTTTGCAACACCAGGACCATCGAAATTTGTACCATTCAAGGTGTCGGAAGCGTTGTTGTGCACGTAAACGCGCATCAATACTTCTTCGCCATCTTTTACGTTAACTTTATCTACAAATCCACCTTGAGTGGTGTTAGTAGCATCTTTGGCGTCAAAGAATGTTCGTTCGTCGCCATAGTTTGGGTTGTCTGTTATTGAGTCGAACGTAACGTGGTCAGCAGGATGTGCGACCGTGTAAGTTGGACGATCTGGAGACCAGGCCAATGCTGAACCAACTATACCAAAGGTAAAGATGGTTGCGAGCATAAGAGCTAAGGTCTTCTTTGGAACCGGAGTTACCGAAAGAATCGCCTTGACTACATCTTTCATATAAACCTCCTAAGAAGTTATTTACATTAATAGAACTTGTACTAACCGCTTGTCCTAATTTTTAAAGAACATAGCTGCCAGAGGTTTCCAAAAAAGGAAGCCCACCTCACAGTTGAACGATATTTTAGCACAAGTATTTCTGTTTGTCAATATTATGGTTATGTTTATTTTCTTGCTTGTTCCTAATTGTTAATGAACTTCCAGGCCGAATCATTTCAAATCATAAGGGTGTAACAAGGTGTGGAATGCGCGGGAGCGCTGAGCAGCTGTAAGCTACTACTATTCCACACCTGTTTGCGTGACTACGTTGGAGGAAGGAATCGCGTGGAGGCGACTCAACTTCTTTTTTCCAACAAAACGCTGGTTTTTCTCGGCTTACCCGAGCGGCTTAACCAGCAACCTGCTGCCAAATTTAATAGTCGTATTGCTACGACAAGCACTGGCAGATGCTTTATCCCCCCATCTATGAGCTCGGCGGAGCTCCAGGGTCACCATCTGCTGGCGGATCCGGCGTCACTGGTGTGGGCGTCGGAGCCAGAGTTGTCGTCGTTGGAGACGGCGACGGCGCTGGTGCCTGAGTGGTGGTGGTTGGGCAGATTGCAAGCCCGCAAGGTGTGTCGTAGACAGGCGTAGCCGGTCCTGGATCCGTTCCCACCGGAGTGGTACCTGGTCCTTGTACACCTGACGGAACAGCCGGATTGACGTTGACGTCCTGGGTCGGAACCTTGGGCGGCAAACACATTGGGCTGTTCGGCGGCAGGCTTGAGTTGTACTGACACACCGGGGTGTTCGGCGGCGTCGTTGTCGACGTCGTTGTCGGCGTCCCTGGCGGGGAAGTCGACGGAGTTGGCTTGCCACCCACGGGAGTGGGGGGCGTGAGCTGCGGGTTACCGCAAGCCATCCGTACCACGGTCAGCGCTGTTGTTGGGACGTTGCCGTTCTTGGTGCAAGCAGACGGATTGATGAATACCCATCCGATGTCGCCCTTCTGGCTCTGTCTGGTGCCGGCGGCGACCGTCTTCCCATCGGCGAACGAAGTGTTGCCACCCCACTCGCTTTCCACGAGGATTTGGAAACCCTCGATGTTGTTCGGGTCGACGATCTGATCCGCAGTAGCTCCAGGCTGAGCCTCGAGCAGGTGCTTCTTGACGGCTTGTGCTGCCGGCACGTCACTCTTCAAGAATGCCACGTAGGCGTCCTTGGTCGTGAGGGGCTTGTCGGCAAACTTGCCATCACCAGCCTGCTTCGCCGCGGGAAGGTCAAGGTTGAACTTGTCCTCTCCGACAGTGAAGTCGCCAGCTTTGAAGCCCTGTTCCATCAGGAGGTTCGAGACCGCCTGCTGGTTGTTGCAGTCTGTCGTTGACAGCACGGCCTGGGCCGATTTGCCACCGCTGAACACGTCACCGATGCCCCCAGTTGCGAGGACGACGACGACGAAGACAGCAAATGCAGCTGCCATCACACTCCAAATTACAGTGTGTCGCTTCATTACTATCACCTCCCTGGGGGTGTCTTGTCGTGTAAAGCGATTTCCTTGACTGAGTGAACGCAGAGACTGCAAGTCTCTCGTGCGGTTGCACGGCATGCAGCGCGTTCGGGCATGTCAACCGACGTCGGTCGTGACCTCGGTCTCAGTTGTTGTGTTGCAGTCGTCTGAGCAGAACAGCCACTTGCAGATGATCCACACGCCGTAGGCGATCAGGATGACCGGCAGGATGATGAACAGGGCCTGGACGAACCAGTTGTTGCCCCATTCGGCATCTCCGTCAGCCCAGTTGAGCACGTCGTCGTAGTAGTTGCTCATGACCGCGAGGGTCACGATGGCTGCAACGGCGGCGGCGGCGACTGCAACGAAGGTGCAGACTCGTCGACTACTTGTGCTCACTCTCGTGCGCACTCGCTGACGGCGAGTAGGCGGAACTGTCGGATTCACTGGAAGCACGGCCGTCCGGTCCAGAGGCACCTCGTCTGCCACGGGGACAGGTTCGGCGTCCTGATCGAACACGGCAGCTTCGCCTGCAGGCGGGGTCAGGTCGACCTCGTCGTCAGACGCACGGGACTCGGGCTCGACTCCAGCAATCCGATTGGCCTGGGCCAAGTCGTGCTCGAGTTCTGCACTCACGTCCTCGTGTTGCTGCTGAGCTGCACGAATCAGTGCTGCGCCGCTCACGATTCCTTCTTCCAGCACCGCATCGGCACTGGCTCGGGCCGCGAGAAGACGCACACGCTCTTCCTCGTTCGCAAGACGCAGCTCTCGTGCCTTGGCAATGCCTTCCTCGATGAGCTGGTCGATGTGTTCTGTACTCATTTCTGCTCCTCCTCCCGGTTGGGGGGTGGAACTGGCGCGGTCCTGGGACCTTGCCAGGCTGTGGGCTATCCCACAACCAAGTCGATTGAGATCGTTTTGCGCCGAAGCAACAAGTCGATGTCTCCATCGACTTGTTGTTCGTCCACCCCCATTGGGTGTACTGACACAGCATTGAACCAAAGAGGTTTCTCAGGCTTAATGCTGTGCCCGTAACAAAAACGAAATCAAAATTAGTGTGTTGAATTTAACGTAGTCACATACTGCCTTGGTAAGCGGAGACGTACTCTGTGAACAGAGGTGCCTCAACGCACGTCAAGTGCAGACCGCCTACTACTAGCCTTGGGGTACTAACCCCAGAATAACAGGGGTAGCTAGTATTAGATGGCCTGCACTTTTAGTGCCTTACCTACAGCAGTTATGAACTGAAATGATTCGACTTGTTAATGTACCCGTTGCCTATGAATTTGCCGGTTAACAGATGCAAGAGTCTAAAAAAGCAGCGAGGCGGTGGCCTGGTGCTGCTTCATGATCCACCTCTGTTAATGTCCGGCTACGGGGTTATCCCTCACACCCATAAGCTAGGATGATCACATTCTACTACAAAACTACTGTTTTGTCAATAAGCTTTACCATAATAGTTGTGTAAGCTCAAGTTTTTTTAACAAGAGGCTTTGCTTCCTCTGTAGGCTTTGCTAAATGTTCGGGTACTTGCAACTGGCTTTTGGGAAAACTAAAACCAAAAGTACTGCCTTTGCCTTCCTCGCTATGAAAGATAACTGCTCCACCTTGGGCCACAATGACTTTCTTGGCCATAAATAGACCCAGTCCGGTACCATCTGGGCGAGCGTGCTGAGCATTACCAGCCCGATAGAACTTGGTAAACAAATGGTGCTGCGCGTCTTTGGGAACCCCAATGCCATCGTCCGTAACCGTAAACTCTACACTTGTGCCTTTGTCCTCTAGACCAATACGAATATGCCCCCGATTTGCGCCACTCTGCGTGTAGTAGATGGCGTTGTCGGCAAAGTTCATAATGACCTGACGGGTTTTGGTTTCATCCAGCATGAGCATGGGGAAATCTTTGGGCTTGTCGTAGGTCAGCTCTAGGCCGCGACCTTTTGCCGTCTCGGTCAATTGGGAAAGTTCGGTCTCGATAACTTCTGCCAGCTGAGTTGGCTTGCGCTCAATTACAAACTTGCCGGTGCGCAGTCTAGACACGTTCAAAAGGTCCGCAATCAGGTACACCATCCGCTGAGAGCTTACAAACGCCTGATTCAACAGTTTTTGCTGGTTACCGTTAACTTTGCCGGCATCGCCTTCTAACACCATGCTGATGTAGCCTTTGACGCTCGTAAGTGGCGTACGCAGCTGGTGTGAGGCCATACTAATGAACTCGTCCTTGGCTTCGTCGAGCGCACGTAGCTTGTCATTGGTTTGCCGCAACTTGCGCGTAGCAGTATCAACCTTTTCTTGCAGGGTTATGTTGAAGCTTTCGATCTCTTCAAACCGTAGCGCATTTTGAACAGCGATCGCCAACTCGCTACCCACAATTTCTAAAAATCGAATATCTTGCGTGGTATAGATATTACCGCTCTGTTTGTGACCAAATAGTAGATAGCCAACCACGCCTTTTTGAGTGACAAGGCGAACGCTCACTCCTACATTATATTTTTCGAGTGTTTTTTTCTTTTCACCACCTTCAAGTTCGTCGGATACCAAAACGTTTTTGTTAAACAAACTAACTTCCATGGGGCCAATGGTAATTTCCGGCTCTTTATACTGTTCTCGCCGATAAATTGAGGAATTATCAACCACAATAAAACTGCCCTTGATGACTTTTAGGTTATCTCCCAAAATCCTAAGACACGACATCATGATGACCTGAAGAGAAATTTGAGTTGTTAGCACTTCGCTGATTTCATTCAGAACAGCTTGTTCATCATAGGCGTCCCGGTAAAACAACCTGTTGGTCAAACGGTCAAAGAATTGTTTGATAGGTTGGAACGAAAATGCTAGGAAAACACCCAAAACAACGTATGTGAGCTGCTTGACCCAGCTTTGACTGAAGGAAGCTTGGGTAAAGATGAGTGATGATAACCCAAACAGTAAGGCGCCGTACATTAGACCAAGTGTCACGAGCAGCAGAATATAGGCTACCGAACGTGCTACCACAGCCCGGATGTCAAATAATCTCTGGGCGACAATTGCGTAGGTTATAAAAATTGCAAAGAGTAAGGTGTAGAATGGACTAACTCGAACAAAGAGTGTCGTTTTGGCACTAAGTGTAATGGCAAAGTTTGTCAGGGGTACAATAACCCACAAAACAATTGATCCCAGTACTAGCAAACGTAGTTGTTCCTTCTGTTGGCCCCTTGCACGATGGAACTTACCTATCAGGGCTCTGAGCCCAAACGCGATAGTGAGAACAGAATTAATAACAAAAAATATGATGACCGGGCCAGGATTGGGGTTGGCCGTACCATTTTTGATAGTGATAGATTGAAACAAAAAGGGAGACTGAGTAAGTGCAATGACAAACAGCGAGAAAGGAATCATCAACTTTTGTTTGGATGAAAGCTTGGAAATCGGCGTATTAGGGTAGGTTTCGGCGAAAAGATAAAACAATGTGTTTTGGATAACGACAAAAGACAGTACTGTTCTGATGGCATATATCGTAGAAGCGTTTTGTGCGACAGATATAGCTAAATAATTAGTGAATGCCCAAGCTGCCAGTGCAAGTGTCAGGAACATGAAAATCAGGTTTGTGGTGTTGCCTCTTCTTCGGTAGTAGACGCTCAGAGCAATTGCTATTTGGGAAAATACCGCTAAAATTACCAGTATAGTAAACATCTTGAACTTCATTATATATGGTTAAGCTTAGTGAGCGACAGGTCGGTTTAGAAAAACACGAGTTCATTCGTGCGCTTTTGGGCGTGGCCAGGCACGCTCCTTCAAGCCACAACACCCAACCTTGGAAGGTCAAAATCCAAAAAAATCAGCTTGTTATAGGCTATGCTCCAAATAGACAGCTAACCGTAGGTGATCCAACAAAGCGCGAGCTGTTTATAAGCCTTGGCTGCTTTATTGAGACCCTCGTTCTTGCGGGCAAAGATATGGGATATGAGGCTACTTATGCGTTTAAAGGTTCTAGTCCAGATAATGTTGCCTTGCTGACTTTCGAAAAAATTGGCACGAGTCGTGAGGAGTTTTGGTTGCCACTCATCAAGCACCGGCGGTCTAATAGACGTCTGTACCAGGCAAAAGCGATTTCATCGAAACATTTGGCTGAGCTTGAAGTTTTGTCTGATGAAACGGCAAAACTACGATTATTTACTGAGCCGAAAGATATAGCAGCCCTAACAAAAGCTACTTACGATGCAACCTATCACGCCATGTCGAATCCGGCATTTCGGGCAGAACTTGCCAGCTGGGTCAGAAACAACTGGACTCGCCAACCCGACGGCATGCCAGCCTATACGCAAGGAATTCCAGGACCTGTCTCGCTCGTAGCCAAGGTTGTTATCAAAAAGAACAAGAAAGTGGCCAAAGACCAGGCAAAAAAGGATTCAAAACGAGTGGAGCATTCGGCGGCTATTGGCTTAATTTGTGTAGATAAAGAGACTCCCGCCGCTTGGATTGAGGCTGGTCGACTGTATCAAAAAGCTTGTCTAACTGCCGAGGCAAACCACATACACACTAGTGCTATTAGTGCAGCGGTCATAGTTCCGGAGACCGTCAGTAGGATCAAGAAGAAACTGAGTATACATAACGAGCCAATCGTGTTGCTGCGCTTTGGCTTTGTCAAAAAGACTGTTAAACCCACGCCACGACTTTCGGTAGACCAGCTACTCAAGGACTAAGATTACTTTTTGACCCATTTTTGTTTGCCTTTACCATCGAAGTGCAGAGCATGTTCGTTTGGCCAAAAGATAATCTTGGGCCAGATTTTACTGCCGTAGGTCGCGTAGTTACTGGTATATTCAGTGTTTTCTTCTAAAAGCACTTTGACAATTGCAATCCTAATTTGACGGCTTAGCAGGCTGGAGGGCGAAACATTTCGTCTAAGCTCAAGGTTAACAATAAGTTTGCTGTTTTGTTTGCGATCCGTCTTGACCTCCATAGTGAATTTTCCAGTAAGTGCACGATGAAAGGCCTTTTCAAGCAAAGCTTTACGGATTTCTTCGGCATGAATAATGGCGCCCACTAGTGTGACAGAGAAGTCACTGCGTTCATACAAATAGACCAAAGGCAGGTTCCATAATGTATTTTCCAGGCCGGTCCGCTTTATATTTGTTATAAAATTCTTGCCAGATTTCTTATATAAATTTTGGACCTGATTGAGCGTTAGAATGCCGCCGTTGTCTTTGAGGTCATAGCGAACTAAGGGCAATCCACTATAGCTTGAACAATACAGTTTGCCTGCAGCTTCTTCGAAGTAGAAAAGTTCTGGGAGATATTGTGTCAGTGTAGGCAGTTTAGTAATGGCTCCGAACATACCTTTAAAAAGTTCTTTGTCTTTCACGGCCTGTCGCCGTACCATGATTGACGCTGGTGTTTCATGGCTCATGGTGCCCAAATCCACTGTCCCATAATGGTTCAGTGTAGAGGTGTAGATATTGGCTAGCTTGGCATGTTTAGCAATGTAGTCTCTAAAGTTCTCGCTAAAACCTTCGGCCGAAAACACAACTCCCAAATTATAGTCTGACCAATTCAGACCTTCTTCGATACCAATATCAATAATATCTTTGAGTATGGGCGGGTACGAGCCAATAATGACTTGGTCGAAGTGCGGTCCTAGGCGGCGTACCTCGTTGATAACTTCATGTTTATTGATACCTGGGGTAATAATACTCAGTGAATAGCCTTTCTCGGCCACCTTTTTGACAGCCTCGTAGGTAAATAAACCACCTATCCAAGCACCCATGGCAAACGCATCAATGTACAGAGTCGTTTTCTTGTCTATACCAAAATTGCTACGCAAATAGAGCTCAGCGGTCAGTGCATAGTACTCATCTTGTATATCTGTACGTGGAAAGTAAAATGGTTCGCCTGTAGAGCCGGATGTTGCGCTGATTACCCAGCTTTTCTCCGGCAACTCTCCATCCCAACATAAATCTTTGAGCGGATATTTTCTTAAGTAGTTATCTTTGTCTATGGGCAAAATCTTTTTGAAATCTTGAATAGTTTTAACAGAAGCGGGGTTATATAGATGCCGTTTTAGAAAATCTTTATAAGCAGGTACCCTCTGGGACATTTCGTGAAACAGCTCAAGCGCCATGTCTTCCCCGCGCTTAATCCAAAAGCGTTCGGGCTTGGTCTTTAGAGCGTGTTCGAGCTTTTCGGTATTGCTTAAGATTCGAGGAAGCCGGTCTCTCATTTTGGACCATCCATCATCCCCTGGTACTTCTTGAGTTCGGCTTGATGGGTATCGCTTAAGTGCTCTTTGTCAATTTTTTCATCCAAAGAAATCAGTATTCGTCCATCTTTTATTTTTTCGCCGAGAAGAATTTTGCGAGTAACATACGCCAGTGTTATTCCGGACAATGCTGCAGCGCCGCCGAGTTGTGGCCAACTTGGCAAACTTTTGCCCACTTCAGCGAGCGACTGATACATCCGAAGTGGAACATTCTCTGCTCCTACAAAATAGCGCCCTATCATCATGCCGAGTTCAGGCCTTGATAGGGTTTCGGATTTAATCTTGGCCAGCACTTCATCTGGTATTCGGCCATTGAAGATTGCTGTTTTGGGATCTAAGTCATAACGATCTATGTCAATCAGGGCATTATCACCATCATCAGCTGCCATGATGACTGGTAGTTTTCGGTCTCGAGCGGCTTCGCGCAGCAATATCTTCATCCGCAGTTCGTCCATTTCATCAACGATGACATCTGGTTTATGCGTATCCAAAATTTCTGGTAAGTTTGTTTCGTTTAAACCTCTAAAATAACCAACAACCTCTATAAACGGATCAATTTCCCAGACCTTTCTCGAGATTGCCTCCACTTTGTGAAGACCAACATGGTGGTACGGTGAGCGAATCCTATTAAGATTACTCGGTTCAATTACGTCCATGTCTACTAAAACCAGCTTTTGGCCAATACCTTGCGACACGAGAGCTTCAACCACATTACTGCCGACGCTCATGCCCACAATAACAACAGTCGCACCGTATAATTTGTTCTGCTCGTCAGCGGTTATCAAGTTACGATTGCGTGACGTTCTGAGGCTTCGGAAGGCTTCAACAGGAGGAAAATGTACAACTTTATTGAGCCACGGGTAGTATACCCACTGTCCCCAGTCATTAGGGTGGTCAGCTGTAATTTCAGTGCCGAAGCCACGCACCTCATCCTTGGTCTTTGTATCCTTTTTTTCGGGGTGGCGAATGTCAAAAAGCTCATCTATTGCGAGTTCTATAGTGTCGTCAACAATCAGCTGCGGGTTTTCTTGCTTGAGTGAGTCTAGGTCGTTATGTGTATAGAGTATGGGTTTCATGCACCAAATACTTCGGTTTTACTGGTATCCATATTATGATAACAAAGAGCAACCTCAAATGAACAAGTTTATTGCAGATCGATTGGGCAATTTTGATAGTAGTAAAATACGGCTGGCTTTTGAATTAGCTGAAGATATTCCTAATCCCATTGATTTAAGTATTGGTTATCCGGAAGATAATTCACCCTCCTATGTCAAGGATGCGGGTATCAAAGCCATTGAAGAAAACAAAACACGCTACATTGCATCTAGCGGATTATCAGAGCTTCGTCAGGCCATCGCTCAAAAACTTCAGAAAGAAAATGGCATTAAAACACAGGTAGGTAATGTCCTAGTAACACCAGGAGTAACCACGGGAATTCTCTTGAGTTATCTAGCGGTGCTAAACCCGAGCGACGAGGTATTGTTGCCAGATCCTTTTTTTCCGCCCTATCGAGATTTGGCACGAATGCTGGGAGCTGTGCCGCGTTTTATTGATACTGCCCCCTCATTTCAACTAACTGCCGAAAATATTGAACCACTAATTACTCCAAAATCGAAAGTACTTGTTATTAATTCTCCTAATAATCCAAGCGGTGCTATCTACCCAGAAGCCGAACTCCGAAAAATTGCTGATTTGGCAAAAAGACATGATCTCTTGGTAATTTCTGACGAAGTGTATGAATACTTTTCCTATGATGAGCCGCATTTTAGTATTGGCAGCGTCTACCCTAATACGCTCACGCTTAATGGTTTATCCAAAAGTTACGCTATGACTGGTTGGCGAGTTGGATATATCAATGGGCCAGCAGAGATTGTGGCAGCAATTAATGAACTGCAGCAGTACATCGTCTTTTCATCATCATCGATTGCGCAATATGCTGCCCTCCCTGCTTTTTCGCATGATCCTTCTGAGATGGTTGCCAAGTACAAAGGAAAGCGCAATCATGCCAAAGAAATTTTAAATAAGGCATTTCCCGATATATATGGGGCACAAGGTGCTTTTTATTTTTTCTTAAAATTGCCTCATGGCGCTAAAGACACTAATTTTGTAAATCGTTTGACACACCGAGGCTTGATTATTCTACCGGGTGGTGCTTTCTCAGAACATGATGATTATGTGAGAGTATCTTTTGCGGCTGAAACTGATAACCTAGACAAGGGCTTAGAACTTTTATGCGAATCAGTAAAAGCTCTTTAAGCGCTTCGTTTAATAAGGTATATAATATAATTTAATTAAGGCGAGATTTGTATGCCCAAGATTGCGATTGTTGAGGACGACCAAGCCATTTCCCAGATGTACCGCATCAAGTTTGAAGCGGAAGGCTATGTGGTTGAGACTGCTGAGAACGGCAAATTGGGCCTTGATCTGGCTGAAACCATGAAGCCAGATATTATTTTGCTGGACCTTATGATGCCCGAAATGACCGGTGATGAAATGTTAGATGTGATGCGTAAAACCGACTGGGGCAAAGACATTAAGGTTGTGATCCTAACTAACGTCGGTGAGCAAGAATTACCAGAGACCGTGAAGCAACTGGGTGTTAGTGCTGTAATCTTGAAAGCTGACATGACCCCTCGCCAAGTTGCCGAACTTGTCAAAACCCAACTGGCTGCCTGAATCCTGATACAATAAACCTTATGAAAATCGCCATATTGGGCTTTGGTTTACAGGGCCGCTCGGCCTATGAGTATTGGAACAACTCTGGGAATCAGGTCACAGTTTGTGACATGAGCGAATCATTGGACTTGCCAGATGGTGTCGAGGCTAGGCTCGGGCCGGACCACCTAAAAAATCTGGACGGTTTCGATCTGATTGTGCGTTCTCCCGTGGTGCACCCCAAAGATATTGTGGCAGCTAACTCAGCCGAAATTCTAGAAAAAGTCACAACGGTGACCAATGAATTTATGAAAGTTTGTCCCACTCGTAATATCATTGGCACAACGGGTACCAAAGGTAAGGGGACCACCTCTACATTGATCACCAAGATGTTAGAAACGGCTGGTAAACGTGTGCATTTGGGCGGAAATATTGGCACGCCACCACTTGACTTGTTGCACGAAGATATCCAGTCGGACGATTGGGTTGTTTTGGAACTGGCCAACTTCCAGCTGATTGATTTGAAATATTCCCCTCCTCTGGCGGTTTGTTTGATGGTTGTGCCTGAGCATATGGACTGGCATAAGGATATCGACGAGTACATCACTGCCAAACAACAGTTGTTCGTGCATCAAGCCGCCGAGGACACAGCCGTCTACTATGCAGCCAACGATTATTCTCAGCACATTGCCGGTGTAAGCCCTGGGCAAAAGGTTCCATATATGAAAAGTCCTGGTGCTGATGTACTGGAAGGTAACGTGGTGATTGATAACCAAATTATTTGTGGGGTTGATGAAATTAAACTACTCGGCAAGCATAATTGGCAAAATGTCTGTGCTGCAGTAACTGCCTTTTGGCAAGTCGAGCAAAACACTGAAGCCGCTCGACAAGTACTGACAACATTTACCGGCCTCGAGCACCGCTTGGAGTTTGTTCGAGAGTTTGATGAAGTGAAGTATTATGATGATTCGTTTGGCACGACACCAGAGACAGCAATGGTAGCTATAGAAGCCTTTGAGCAGCCGAAAGTTGTGATTTTGGGCGGATCAGATAAGGGTGCCTCATATGAAGGCCTCGCCAAGACGATCAAAGAGAATAACGTCCGCTCTGTAGTACTCATTGGTGACACTGCGCCAGCCATCCGGAAGGCGTTGGAAGAGGCCGGCTTTACTAACATTGTGGATGGTGGCAGTATCATGCCGAAAATTCTTGAAACAGCTCGCAATCAGGCCAAATCAGGCGACATTGTGCTGCTCTCGACTGGCTGCGCTAGTTTTGGATTGTTCAAAAACTACAAAGATCGGGGCGAACAGTTTAGGGCGAACGTACAAGCAGTCGCTTAAGTTGCTCTATGACTGGTTGTTCAGGCTGCAATACTTGTGCTCGCCCGTTTGCGATTTCTTTGATAAGTTTTTCGATCCAATGATAGTGAGTACAACCAAGCACAATCACGTCAGCTCCTTGGTTCAGAGCCTCTTCTATTCTATCTTCAATATGATTACGATCGACCTGGTTTGACTCAATCATGCTCGTCCAGTCGCTACAGTCCGGTTCAACCACTTTTTTGCCTTGTGCGTAGGTATCCTTGAGCCATTGGTAGCGATTGCTCGCCAAAGTAGCTGGAGTTGCACAGACTGCAATGACTCCACTTTTGGTTTGTTCTGCTGCCGGTTTGACCATGGGCTCTAAACCAATCAATGGAACGGGCAGGGAAGCTCGCAAATCTTCGATGATAGTGGTAGTAACAGTGTTGCAAGCGATCACAATGATATCGCAGGATTTACTTAACGTGTTAAGTATTGGCAGGGAAAGGGCTTTGAGTTCTTCTGGTGTCTTGGTGCCGTACGGCAAATGCTCTTTGTCATCTACATCTATCACGTGCCAGTCAGGAAACGCTTTTCGAATAGCAGCTGCTACTGATTTGCCCCCGACGCCACTATCAAATACTCCAATAGTTTTCATTACTCTTCAACAGTTCGCCGCGCAGCCCGAATAACATTGTCAAACAGGGCACAGACCGTTAGGGGACCGACCCCGCCTTTTTGAGGGGTTATGGTCAGATCGTCGCGCTCGTACACATCGGCTGCCAAATCACCTACCGTCTTGCCTTCTTCGCTGGCAACCCCTGCATCAACCACAACTGCTCCTTGTTTGATCATATCTGAATATAAAATTGCCGGGCTACCGGTGGCCGTAATAACAATGTCTGCATCTTTGGTATGCTCAGATAAATCCGCTGCCCCTCGGTCGATGACTTCTACATCCAGATCAGACGCTTTGAGCAACTTTTCAAGTGGTGCACCAACCAGTTTGCCGCGTCCAATGAGCAAAATGTGCTTACCATTTAGGTCGACATTGTAGCCACTTAAGAGCCACAGAATGGCCATAGGTGTGGCTGGGTCAAACATAGGGTCGTTTCCGAGCGCATCTACATCTTTTTCTGATGCTACCATGTTCACTATTTCGTCAGTTTGATCGGTATCTTCGAGTGGTAATTGCACAATAATGCCATGGACGCTTGCATCGGTGTTGAGTTTATCAAGCAGCTCGAGAATTTCAGACTGACTCACAAAATGGATATCAACTTCAACATCTATATCAGTTCCATAACGCTTCTTGAGACGAACGTAGGTATTAATCACTGGATCATCTTTGCACTGAATAATTGCTAGTTTGGGCACTATGTCATTGGCCTGACGCAAACCACGCACCGCCTTGGCTTGGCGTTCCTTAATAAAACCAGCCAGTTCTGAACCATTGAGTATTTTCATCAGATATATTCTAGCAGTAAACACTGGGCATGGGGTGGTTTCGTGTCGAGGCACCTCTGCAGCCGGGCTGTGATAGCTTATTCATCACAACCCGAGCGAGGACAGCGCCAAGAGAGGAAACCACCCCATGCTGAGAATTGCTACCACACCCCTTACGCTTATTGGTATACTTAAAGGAAATATCATGGAACAGACTGAACCGACGCATACCGATCCGGTATTGAAACACAAAACTACAGATTATTTGCGTTTAACTCGTAATTTGCGCTGGATAATTATTGGCCTGGTTTTGGTTTCGTATCCGCTATTGCCTGGGCAAAATATTCGTGATGTTGCCGTACTGGCACTACTCGCTATTATCTACAACGCGCTCTTACACGTACCAAAAGTCTTAGATCAGAAGTGGCTCACTGCTACACCAACAATTTTGTTAATCGATAGCGTGTTTGTGCTACTGCTTGTTTCGCAAAGTGCCAATGGACTACTAAGTCCCTATGCCAGCTTGCTCATATTCCCCATTATTTCCACGGCATTTTGGTACGGCAATCAGATGGCTGTGGCGGTAGGTGGATTACAGATTTTACTTGGTGGCATTCTCGCACTCACGTTGCAATCTACCGAGCCGCTCGACGCCTTCAAGCAATATTGCTTCCGCGTTATAGCTTTCACGGTTGTAGGACTATATGTAGCTCGGCTGACACGTACCGATCGGCGCGAGCGGCTCGACTTTGCCGAAAAAGATTTTCAGATTAATAAAGAACGTCAGCAGCTCTTGGCGCTCATTAACAACATTGCCGATGCAGTTGTCATCGTAGACCAAGTTGGCCAGATTGGCTTATTCAACGAAGTGACCACACAGCTTATCAGCTCAGAGTACGATTTGGTTGGTAAATCGCTCGGAGAAGTTTTGCACGTTGTGGATGAAAAGGGAGCACCGGTTGATTTGTTGGCGTCAGCTACCGCTACACCACTACGCCGGCGTGACCTTAAGCTTGCGCTAAAGGACAGTAGTGAACTTAGTCTTGAGGCAGATATATCTCCATACATTGTCAACCAACAAAATCATGGCTACATTGTTATTTTGCGCGATATCACCAAGCAAAAAACCTTAGAAGAAGAGCAGGAAGAATTTATATCGGTTGCCTCGCACGAGCTACGCACTCCAATTGCAATTGCCGAAGCTAATCTTTCCACCACACTTGCCTCACCCAATGCTCCGTCTGATCCTAGTGTTCACCACATGATTGAGCAGGCGCATAGTAATATTGGATTCATCAGCAACATCGTTGATGACCTCACGACCTTATCACGTGCCGAACAAGATCAGCTAGAAGTAGATGTTGATCCGCTCAATCCCAAAGAAATGTTGCAAGAACTATCGGACATTTTCCTGACCCAGGCTCACTTAAAACACCTCGAACTTAGGACCGAAGTAAGTGGTGATTTGAGGCCAATTATCAGCAGCCGTTACCGCATCAAACAAATCCTACAAAACTTCGTAGTAAATGCGCTCAAATATACTCAGGAGGGCTCGGTTACGCTGTCGGTAAAGAACGCCGAGCGTGACCAAGACGGCATAATATTCAGCGTCACAGACACCGGCATTGGCATAGCCGAAACCGACAAAAAAAATATCTTTAACAAATTCTTCCGATCAGAAGATTACCGTACTCGTGAATCAAGCGGCACGGGCCTGGGACTCTACATTTCTCGGAAATTAGCCGACAGGCTCAATGCCAAGATTTGGTTCGATAGTGAGCTTAAAAAAGGTAGTACCTTTTATCTTCAGATACCACCCTATAGCCGCCGTAAGGAAGATCACCACAAGGTCGTTAAGGCCGAGAGCCAGAACTTGTTTGAAAGCGTTTAGTACTGAGACGTTTATATATAGTAAAGCTGCTACTGACCAGCTGAAACAACAAAAAGAGTGCGGCGTTAGTGATACACGTCTGTTTGGTGTCGCTTCCATTGGTAAAAAGTGCGTTTTGAATTGATGATGTTGATACAAACAAAAATACTAGACCTGCGGCTATGGAGTTAATTTTGGCCTTGAAGACCTTTTGAGTAAAACCTTGGCGAATAAAAAAGTAACTGATGGGAAACGCGATAACCGCGTACAACATGCTCTTCATGTAGAGTACTGGAGCCTGGTCAATGTAGAGCACCAGTCGGGCACCGGTATCAACCACTACATGGGATGGTAGTAAGCGAGTTTCTAGAAGTAAGATAGTTATTGACCAGAGGAGCGTGGGAAGAGCTATGACCCACCAGCTGGATTTGTTTTTAAAACCAATAAACCAAAGCAGGCGACTCTGTGCCAATATGCCAAGCTGGGCGAATAGATCAGCTAAGTAGTATGTTTTGAGAAGTGTGTTTGGGTCTTGGGTAAATAAGTTTGGTACGCCAAAAAAGAAAAACGACGTACCCATAAGCAGAGCGATACTGCAATACATTCCGGCCAAAGGGTTTCTCGTGACGCGGTAGATACGAAAACATTTAAATGCAAACAGCCAGACGACTATCCAGCCGATTGTCCAAGAAATACCGTTATAAGGAATAGGATTAACAAGCGTGAGCATTTACCTAACTTTAGCACAGAGTTGCATTCATAAATTGTTTATGCTAACTTATATCACAATGCATAAACAAAAGAGTTCCGATGCTTAAAAAGCAAGGAACTCTTTTTTCAAAAGAACAGCCCTTCGGGGCTGTTTTTTTATGCATTAAATTCAACAAACCTAAAGGAGGTACTACATGATAAACAACTATAGGGGAATAGACGACATACGTGCGTTCAGCGAAGTAGTGAACAAACTTCGCAACTTTTGCCTGAATAAAGGTTTTTGCGAGGTAAGTACGCAAGATCGGCTGAGCATTTTAGCCGCCTGCGAAGATCCAGAGACGGTTGCTACCTACAGCTACATGGGCGAAGTATGGCCATTGCCACAAACCGGCCAAATGTGGCTGGAATATGAGTTACTTACTCAGCCAGAGCTGCCGGGTGTGTTTTGTGTAAGCACAAGTTACCGTAATGAACCAAAACCAGTTGCAGGTCGACACAAACTCATCTTTCCAATGTTCGAGTTTGAACTAAAGGGTGGTGTAGACGAGCTTCAAGAATTTGAGACCGAGCTTCTGAAGTATCTAGGCTTTGGAAAAGAACCAGAATTTGTTTACAAAACATACGACGAGCTTAAAGACTTTTATAAAACCACAGAGCTCACGCACAAACACGAAAATAAGATGCTTAAAGATTTTGGAAAGGTGGTTTTCTGCCAAGACTTTCCAATCTATACCTCTCCATTTTGGAACATGAAAAAACATGGTAGCGAGCATGCCAACAAAATAGATGTGATTATCGGTGGCCAAGAAACAATTGGCAGTGCCGAGCGGAGTAGCAATGTCAAAGAAATGGCGAGCCAATTTTACTCAATATCAGACGGTAAATATGCCAAGAAGTTGTTCGAACTGTTTGGAAAAGAACGGGTCGAACACGAACTACATGAGTTTTTAGGGCTTAACTTTTTCCCACGCTCCGGAGGCGGGATTGGGTTAACGCGGCTGATCGATGCAATAAAGAAGGGAGATGCCATGAACAACATTAACAACTAATCTTAGGAGCAAAAAACTCCCCATCCAGGGAGTTTTTTGTTTGCTAGTTAGTTGCCAAAACAGGGGTAATCTGCTAAAGTTTTGTAGTCTTTAACCGGGCCCATAGCTCAGCTGGTTAGAGCAGCGGCCTCTTAAGCCGCGTGTCCAGGGTTCGAGTCCCTGTGGGCCCTCCAATAAACAATTGCACTTTCAGGAGTGCTTTTTATTTTGCTTATGGATGCATTTACCTCAGACGAGGCGTATAATTTTAGCGCTAATAGGCTGGTTAGATGGCGAAGACCTTATGATAGAGCGTATAGACACCCTTGCTGAGAAATTAAGATTTATTTTTGTGGGCGTATTTGCAATAGCCTTCGGAATTTTACTGCTCGGAGTCTTGTTGACAGGGTTTCAGGCTGCCAATGCCGCTTCGGTAGAGCAAAGTTCTTTTCTAGAGAGTCCAAACGTTATTGCAGGTGGAATGGCTACAGCGGGACAAAGGCTAGGAACGGCTATGAGCTCAGCTGGCGAGACGGCTAGCAAAAGTTTGCATACAACAACCTCAATCGCAACAACTGGTGGCCATACCATAAGCCATGGTGCACTGGTAGGGGTTGGATTTATTGCTCGGGGTACCGGCAATATACTCTCTTTTATGGCCGGTACAATAGTTAATACCGTTTCTTTCATCATCCGAATTCCTAGCAATGTTTTTAATTCCATTTCAAATACCCGTGTAGTGAGCTCTGTCATAAAGCCAGCCGACCATAATCCTGTGCCTATTATTGATCCCAATTCGTCAGCCTTAGCTGCAGCCAAACAAGCACTTCCCGCCACGACTAATGCAGTTGCTACCTCGACCAACGCGCCAGCTAATCCGGCTGTACGCTGGCCTTTACATGGCATTATTACCACTGAATTCGGGGTTCCAGAACTGCCTTATCAAGCTATTCATACAGGTCTGGACATTACCGACCAGCGACCCTCTGGCGTGACCCCCATTTATGCTTTCAGACAAGGTCGTGTGATCGCTACAGAACACAGGGGTGGTTTGGGCAATCATGTAGTTGTTGACCATGGCAATGGAGTAACCTCTGTCTACGGTCATTTAGCCTCTATAACCGTTAGTGTTGGGCAAGAGGTTGATACAAATTCTGCACTTGGACTGGAGGGTACCACAGGTGTCTCAACAGGAGTGCATCTACATTTTGAAATCAGAGTAAATGGTCAAGCCGCAAATCCGCACCAGTTCATTACTGGCAATCCGTGACCATCTAGCTAAATTTCATCGAGTTTTTCGGCTAAAAACGACTGCTTCGTGAGGCTGTAATTGTAACTTGTCGGCCTTGATTGATTGTAACTTTGACTTAGGGCTGGAAGAAAGCATGAAAGTACCGAAATCTGTGTCTGAATTAAAGCTTAGCGTTTGAGGTTTTGCTGAAAAGTTTATGAGAATAATAGACTCTTCGTTATCAAGGGTTCGCGTGTAGCCCAGCACTGCTTCGTTTCCAGTATCAAAGGTTTTAAATGTGCCATAGCGTAAAGCTACCGACTGGTTACGTAATTTGCCAAGGCCTCTGTATAGCGAAAGATATGAATCAGGATCTTGCAATTCAGCCTCGACATTGTGTGTTCGATAATTATCTGTAACCGGTAACCAGGTTGTATGGGCTGTTGAAAAGCCGGCATTTTGGCCGCCTGTCCACTGCATAGGAGTTCTTTCTGGGTCACGACCAGTGCCTCCTTTGGCGCCGGGATCTTGAACCATTGAGGTAGGAATATCACCGTTTTTCATTCCAATTTCATCGCCATTGTACATAAATGACATACCGGGAAGTGTTAGCAATAACACCGCGGCGCTTCTGGCGGCCGGTTCGCCAAGCCGTGTAACGAGTCGATGCTGATCATGGTTTCCGAAAGCATAGATTGGAACGCACTGCAGACTAAATTCGTCGAGAGCTGTGTGGAACTTTTGCAAGAATTCACGCCACGGATGTGCATGCCACGGCAGACTCAATCCTTCAAAGTTAAATGGTGCCGCTACTTCTGGGTCCATACCTTGATAGTAGCTTAAATACTCTGTAACTGTGTCGTCGGTCTGTGGGTAACCTTCGGTTACCATAAAGCGTCCGGAATTCCGGTACTTGTCTTCTTTTAAAACCGTAGCCATCTCGGACAAGTATGCGTGCACGGCTGGCCACGCCATGCTGTTTTTGTGTAGGAATGCATTATATGGATTACCTTTACCGGGTCTATAATGTGGGTTTTTGGGATCATCGCGAAACTTTGGGTCTTTGGCCATGAATGGCACCGCATCAACACGAAAACCATCAACGCCTCTATCGAGCCAGAAACGCATGACATCCTTAATAGCTTCCCGGACTTTAGGATTCGACCAGTTAAGGTCTGGCTGTCTCTCGTGAAAGCTATGTAGATAAAACTGTTGACGAGACGGCTCCCACTTCCAGGAACTATCGCCGCTAAAGACATTTACCCAGTTATTTGGTGGAAGGGGATTTCCCTTCTCGTCACTACCTTTTGGATCATGCCACACGTACCAGTTAGCGTATGGGCCATCGCTCGACTGACGTGATTGGCGAAACCACTCATGTTCGTCGGAACTATGGTTTGGCACCAGGTCAACAATGATCCGAATGTCTTTTTGGTGCGCCTTGGAAATCAGCTCTTCCATGTCAGCCAGCGTTCCGAAAATAGGGTCAACATCGCAATAATCAGCTACATCATAACCAAAGTCTGCCATGGGCGACGGGTAAAATGGCGACAGCCAGATTGCATTGACACCAAGGTCTTTGAGATAATCAAGTTTTTCAAAAATACCGGGAATATCACCAACCCCATCACCGTTGGAATCACAAAAACTACGGGGGTATATTTGATACACAATGGCACCCTCGGGCCAACGATGGGATAGCTTTTTCATATTTCTAAGCATACCAGGATTAGGCTTTAGGGCCATACGCTTTGGTGTGCTTTCTAAGAATCTTGTGAAAGGATAAGTGTGGAGTAAGGGGGCAGGACTAGCGTGCTGCGGTTATTGTTGACGGTAACACCAGAAACTGTAACGTTTTTAAAGTCTGGGCTATAGCCGTTCCATGCGCTATTGAAGCGGACTTGCCAGTCGCCGTTATTCGGAAAGGGCATCTCGTATGTATCATGTAGTTTGTTGGCAAAATTTATCACTACTACAACGTCATCTTTCGGGCCACCAGATTGCCACCTGTGATAGGCAAGAACCTTGTTTTCGTCATCTCGGTGTATGATGTTAAAAGATTGCCCGGACAGACCGGCTGTATTTCCATGCAGATTCTTACGAAGAGCAACTAAGTGTTTATGCGCTTGAACCATACCTTCGAATCGAGATGCTTTTTCCCAATCAAGTGCATCCCAGTCACTAAAACTGCCGCCTTGCATAAATTCTTGCCCTTGCAGGAGCATAGGAATTCCAGGTGCAGTAAGAATGATTGATGACGCAATTAACGAGCGCTTACGGGCATACACACTACTTGAATTGCCCGGTGATATTTCCTCGCTTAAGCGTGCATTCCCGTTTGCTGCGCTGTCATGTGAATCGCTATAGATCACCTTATGGTAAGCGCTGTCATTAAAGTACTTATTTAAGTCTGTGCACAAATCATCAAAATTACGATCAGAATCATTGGTTGCGTCCAGGACATTACGTAAGCTTCGAGGATAACTTATTGACCACTGTGCATCAAAACCGGCTCCACCATCAGCTTGCGGCTTAGTGATGTACTCATTGAAGCCAACATCTTCAGCAACTACGATTGACTGAGGATTAATTTTTTTAGCCAGTTCGTTTATTTTCTGTAAAAGTGTCCAACCCTCGGCAATATCTGTGCTGGGATCATCATTATGCCCCTCAGCATTTCGGATAAATATGGTTGAGTCTACCCTTAAACCATCTAGATGAAAGTCGGTGAGCCACATACGTACATTGTCCAAAATATATTGCCGCACTTCTATCCGACCATAGTCTGGGCGGGTATGCCCCCATGGTGTTTTGGCGCGCCAATCATTGTAAAAATATATGCCGCCCTTTTCGTCCTGATTCCAACCGTCAAATTGCCAGATATCTAGATCACCAGGCCCCAGGTGGTTATAAACTACATCGAGTATTACTCCAATACCACGCTCGTGAGCTGCTTTGATAAATTCCATAAATTGGTGCCGGCCGCCGAAAAGCGTTTCAACTGCATATAAATATTGCGGCGTATAACCCCAGAATTCACGACTCATAGACATGCTTGCAACCGGCATGATTTCAATAGTTGTTACACCCAGGTCTTTGAGGTAATCAAGCTTCTGCCCAGCAGTTTCAAATGTTCCTGGCGATGAGTCATCAGGGCGATTGAAGGTGCCTATATGCATCTCGTAAATTACCTGTAAGTTAGGTGCAGGAGTCGTATATTCTGTCTCACCCCAATCAAATTCAGGATCGACAACTACAGAATTTCCTGCCAATGTCGTGATCAGCATGGCTCTAGGATCATTTTTAACTAGAGTTCTATCACCATTGGTAATAACGTACTTATATTCTTGGCCGGGCTGGGCTTCTTCAATATCTTCAAACCAGTAACCATCGCCTTCGGATGTCATTGGTGTGACAGACCAGTTATTAAAATCTCCGGTGAGCGAAACGCTACTTGCAAATGGCGCCCATACTCGAAAGGATACGCCAGATTGGCGTGCAATAGCTCCCACATCTTTTTTCGTCTTGCTCATTAATGCATTATTATGCTTACGCTTGACACGAAGTGCAACTCTGGGAGTCCCTAAAAGTTCTGAAATTTAAAAGACCAGGCATATACCTGGTCTTTATACTTTACGGAACGATTAATTACATGCTCTTCTTCATGTCTTTGGTCTTTTGCTCAACCCGACCCTTCGTTTCGTAAGCTTTGTTCTCCATATCGTTCATTTTGTGCTTCATTTTTCGCTTCATGTCGCCCATGTCTGGCTCCTTTCACATTAGTTTGCAGGATTATAATGCGCGTTTTTACCGCAAACGTGCAGTTAAATTTATCGCAGGACCTAAGGATATTACTTCTTTTTCCAGACTTGGAAGGTGAATGTTATACCATTTTCGGTTTGTGGTTTGGTCTCACTAACCAGCTCAAATTTGTCACGGAAGTCAGGAAAAAACTTTGTGCACTGAAAATCTTTGTCTAGCTGCGTAATATACAGTTCTTCTGCGAGATCCAGTGTACTTTCAAATAACATAGCTCCACCTAGATTCCAAACATCGTCTTTAGCATTCTTGAGAAATTCGTAGGCTTCTTCAACTGGTTCGAAACCATCACGCAATTTCTCATCTATACCTTGAATAGCTACGTAATTGGTACCGCTGGGATAAGGTTTTGGTAATTCTTTATAGAGCCCGTAACCCATAAGTAATGTACCGCCTGAAAGTATTTTGTTGTGATAGTATTTAACGTCTGTTGGTAATTGACCTTGCCATGGTAAACCATGTTCGTTGGCAATACCCCGCTTGCTATCAATAGCTGCAATAAAACGAATCATACTTTAAAGATAAGTGGCCGGATGTAATTTAGCAAGAAAAACGAGCCCGTAACGAGAATTGATTTATCTCCCGATGCAATGAGCTCTTGAAACGCTTGCCTTGGACCAGGAATAATTTGAACATCTTTGAGACCAAGGACTTGAGCAATACGAATTATTTCTGAAGGCTCAATAGAGCCGCGTGGCATATCTTGTTCAGCCTTAAATGAGGTAGCGGTAACGGTACGCACAACTGGTAATAATATTTTTAGCGTTGCTTCTAAGTCCTTGCCACTGAGCATACCAATCAAAACATCAAATGTTTGATCTGGAAACTTGGCCTGTAAGCTTCGCACCAATGCGGTCATCTTCTGAGGGTTGTGTGCTCCATCCATAATGACCTTCCTTCCCTGGTAGTCTACAATTTCCATGCGGGCCGGCACGTAGGTTTTGTAGCTTTCTTCTACTTGAAGATCAGTTAAAGGGCTCAAGTTATCCCGCTCAATGACATAATCAGCCACATTTTTGGCCAGGAACCAATTACGTTGCTGGAACAGTGGTAATTTACTGGGTAATTGCTCATCTTCTAGTGACAACACGCACAGTTGGGCATGCCGATCTTGGCAATGTTTTTCTATAGTCTCCATGACTATCTCGTCCTGCTTAATGCAATAAACAACGTTGTGTTCATGAATAATACCGGCTTTTTGGCCCGCAATCTCTGGAATGGTTTTGCCCAAAATATCTGTATGGTCCAGTCCGATGTCTGTAATTACACAAACTTTATCGGCTGCAGTTAAAACATTCGTGGCATCGTGAAGGCCGCCCAGACCAACTTCAACGACCGCATAGTCTACTTTTTCGCGGTCAAACACCCAGAAAGCAAAAGCAATCAAGAGCTCAAAATATGTTGGCTGTCTTGAGTCAATTAGGCCTAAGAATTCTTCGAGATATGTACAGAACAGTTCGTCATCAAGCGGCTTACCATTTATCTGGATACGCTCAGTGACACTATCGACATGTGGCGAAACTGTCAGCCCAACTTTCTTGCCAGTCTGATTCAGGAAATTTGCTATGAAGTAAGCAGTTGAGGTTTTACCACTTGTTCCTGCGACATGTACTACTTTTAGTCTTTTATGAGGGTTACCTATCAGCTCAAGTAACGGCCACATTCGCTCGACAGTGATATTTTTCCCAGTAATTTCTTTGACCAACGGAACATAGGCCGCCAAAATTTGATTCGCTTGGTCAATAGAAGTAATTGCCGGCATATGTAATGGTACCCGCGGACGGATTCGAACCGCCGACCCTCTGTTCCGAAGACAGATGCTCTAATCCACTGAGCTACGCGGGCTTAACTAGGTGATTATATCAGTTCTTATCTGTTTTTTCTTTTCGAGCCTTTGGAGAGGGCAAGTGTTTTTGGGCTGGTTTTTTTTCTGCCTGCGCCAATGTTTGCTGCAATACCTGTAAAACACTTTGGGCATGTTCCTTGCTCATACCCACACGGCCGACTGCGAGTGGCTGATTGTTAGGCCCCCCGTTTTGCATAAAGTTCATAACGACACCGTAGTCATTGACCATCACATGAACCATATCCGTGTAGACAATACGAATGTCTGTGGGCATCGAAAGCGCCATCTGTTTGACTTGTTCCGTGTGTTCACCCTGGTCATTCATCTTGTCATAGGCAGCCATTTCCCAAAGGCTTGTTGCCTCTTCGTCTTGAACATTCAAGTGACTGATTAGGAGGAGTAAGATTTCCTCGGTTGGTCGTTGTTCACCTTGCTCAATCTTGTCCAAAGCTTCTACGTCAATTTCAACAGCACCGGAAACTTCGGCTAACGTTTCTTTACTGCTTTGACGAGCCAATTTGATGCGATTTCCCAAGGATTTGAAAGGTTTCGGCGAGGGTGCTGAATGATTTCCCATGTACTGGTATGTTACCGCTGGGTTGCGAGGTTTGCAAGCAATACGGGTATAATAAAGGGCAATGAAATTGAGTCACAATGTAAATTTGTCCGGGTACACTTCGCTAAAAACAGGTGGACCAGTAGAGCAGCTTGTTGAGCTTGAGACTGATGACGATCTGCAAGCGGCAATTGTGCAGTACGGTTCTGAGGGTCAGATTTGGATCTTGGGTTATGGCACGAACTGTCTCGTTTCGGATAAAGGCTTGCCTGGAACAGTGATTATTAACAAATCGGGGCGTATTCAGGAAATTGGTCCGCGCAAGTTCAAGGTGGACAGCGGCGTCAACTGGGATCAATTTATTCAGTATGCAATTCAAAAAGATGCCTGGGGACTGGAGTTTACCAGCGGCATCCCAGGTGGCGTCGGCGCCGCTATCAGCGGCAACATTGCCGCCTACGGTCATAAAGTTGCCGATTGCCTGGTAGAAGCGACCCTCCTCGACACCTCGAATCATTCTATTGGTATTAGGGATGCATCATTTTTTGCGTTTGATTATCGCACCAGCACCTTGCAACAGCCTGAAAACCAAAACTTAGTGGTTTTGGACGCAACCTTTGAGCTGCAAACAAGCCCCACTAGTGAGCTTGCGTACGCATCGGCATTGGCAGTTGCAAAAGACTTAGGCATTACACCTGTTAGCTTAGAAAATCGGCGTGCCATTATTATGGAAACCCGCAAACGTGCCGGATCTTTGCTAAAAGATGCCTCGGAGGGACCCTGGACAGCCGGATCTTTCTTTAAAAACCCGGTAGTCAGTGAAGACAAAGCCCAGGTTATCATCGATCACGAAGAAACTAACATCACTCGTGAGCAGCTGTATATCCAGAACCGTATTCATGGCCAAAACAGCATGCGCGTTTCGGCGGCCCACGTGCTTTTGGCTGCAGGATTTCAGCGCGGGCAAACGTGGGGCAATGTTGGTTTACACCCAGACCATATCCTCAAAATCGAAAACCTTGGCAATGCCACTGCCCAGGAAATGTACGACGTCGTTCAAATGATTCTAGCAACAGTAAAGGAAAAGCTCGATATAGCCCTGGTACCCGAGGTTCAGTTTCTAGGAGAATTCTAGTGGCCGGTTACTCGGACACGCCATTACTGCAAAAACTCGGGTATAAACCAGGTCAAAGTGTTTTTATGATAAACCAGCCAGGATGGTTCAGAGGATTTCTAAGGTCTGGTGATGTTGTCCCTTCAGAAATATTGCCATCACACTGGGCTCACGGGTTTTTCTCGTCGCGCGTAGAATTTGAAAAATTCCTAGATCAGATTGATTTTAACGATATAAAAGTAGGACTATGGGTCAGCTGGCCCAAAAAAACTTCGGGAGTAGAGACTGACCTAACAGAGCAAACTTTTCGCGACCTCATTCTTCCAATGGGGTGGGTGGACATTAAGGTTGCCGCCATTGACGATACCTGGAGCGGCCTCAAATTTACTCGTCGAATTACCCCAAACTGAATCCTCTCAGATTGGGGACTCCTACTAAAGCTTAACAAGTTAAGTATTATTTGTCGCTTGGCAAAGGGAACTGATCAGCAAAAGCTTTTACTTCTTTGCTTAACGTGTTAAGTATTTTTGTGTCTGAGCGGGAAGTGATGGCTTGTTTCATCCATTCGGCCACTTGCTCCATATGTGACTCGTCGAGTCCCCTGGTTGTTATCGCCGGAGTTCCTAGCCGTAGCCCACTTGGACGAAACGGCGGCAAAGAGTCATTGGGAATAGCATTGCAGTTAGCCGTTAAGCCTATCAGATCAAGAACGTCTTGTGCTTCTCTACCGGTAATATCGAAACTTTTTGGCATATCAACCATGATTAAATGATTGTCTGTGCCGTTCGTAACCAGTTTGAAGCCGCGCTTCATCAGTTCATCTGCCAGTCGCTTGGCATTTTTTAGTACTTGTACAGCATAATCATGAAATTCCGGCTGCTGCGCCTCACCAAAGGCCACGGCTTTTGCCAATGTATTGTTCATGTGAGGTCCACCCTGGAAACCGGGGAAGACTTCCCTATCAATAAGGGTGGGTAGGTTCTCGACAGTCTTTTCAGGAGCTTTCAGTGGATTGCTGACTGTACCCTGGCTCATAATCAGCCCACCACGAGGGCCTCGCAGTGTTTTGTGGGTAGTACTGGTAATAATGTGAAAACCAAAGTCAAAAGGATTTGGCAGGGCTTTGCCGGCAATGAGCCCCGCAATATGGGCCATATCGGCCATCAGCACCGCATTCACTTCCTGGCCGATAGCTGCAAACTTAGCGTAGTCCAAACTCCGTGGGTAACCGCTGAATCCCGCTAAGATAATCTTGGGCTTTTCCTTTAGAGCGACTTCTCGCATTTCATCGTAGTCAATTTCGCCAGTTTCGGGGTCCTTAACACCGTAGCGCACAAAGTTGTACAGCTTAGCGCTACTGGTCACCGGTGCACCGTGAGTCAGATGGCCACCATGATCAAGACGCATAGCCATAATGGTGTCACCGGGCTGGAGCCAGGCTTGATAAACGGCAATATTGGCCGGCGCCCCGCTGTGCGGCTGGACATTAGCATGGTCAGATCCAAAGAGTTGCTTTGCTCGGTCTATGGCAATTTGTTCTACTTGATCGGTGTTTTCTTGACCACCGTAATAGCGTTTGCCGGGATAGCCTTCGGAGTATTTATTGGTGTAGACACTCCCGAGAGCCGTCAAAACATCGCGGCTCACGTAATTTTCTGAGGGAATTAACTCCAGTCCATCACGTTGACGCTGTTCTTCGGCCTTTAGCAATTGTTGTAGTTTCTTGTCCTTCATCGACACTCCGTTTACACCTATTGTAACAACCTTAGTATTTGGAAGCACTTATTTTTCTCTGCACTGTCCTCACTCGGCATGTGATGGAATATATCACATGCCGGCTGCGGATGTGCCTCAAAAAACATGTGCTTCCGAGATTTGACTGATATACCATGCGTGATATACTTTCAGGCACATATGCCCTCGACCAACGAGAAAATCGGTCAATTAATTTATCAGATACGACAAGAAAGAGGCCTCACCCAGGCCGGTTTTGCGAAACTTCTTAACACTAGCCAATCAGCCGTCAATCGCATCGAACATGGCCGGCAGAATCTCAGCCTCGAGACGTTAGGGCGCATCAGCGACGTACTTAATAAACCAATTATTAGTATTTCTGAGGGCTCAATTAATCTACGCATCGAAGGCGGACATGAACTTGAGGGCGAAATTACGCTCAAAACCAGTAAAAATGCTGCGGTAGGCCTGCTCTGTGCCAGCTTGCTCAATAAAGGTACAACTCGGCTGAAGAATGTGGCCCGTATTGAAGAAGTAAATCGTATTATCGAAGTCTTAGTGAGTATTGGGGTCCAAGTTAAATGGCTGCCTGGCAACGATCTCGAAATAAAACCGCCCGCCAAGCTAAATCTTGAGAATATGAACAAGGCGGCGGCTCGCAAGACACGCAGTGTTTTGATGTTCCTTGGCCCTCTCATGCACGAATTTAATGAATTCAGGATTCCCTACGCCGGGGGTTGCGAGCTGGGACGCCGAACGGTGCTACCACACTTGTACGCCTTAGAAGAACTGGGTGTTGAAGTCGATACCAAGAGTGGTCATTACAATGTATTAGTCCGTAAACACCCGGCACGGCGCGAAATTGTACTCTATGAATCGGGTGATACCACAACCGAAAATATTCTAATGGCGGCGGCTCGGTTTGAAGGCGAAACCGTGATAAAAATGGCCAGCGCCAACTACATGGTTCAAGACATCTGCTTTTTCTTGCAAAAACTTGGTGTAAAAGTTGAAGGAATCGGCACGAGTACTTTGCACATTCAGGGCATAAAAAATATAAAAAAGAATGTCACCTACGCCCCTGGCGAAGATCCCGTAGAAGCCATGACATTTATTGCTGCGGCGGTGGTTACAAATTCTTCTATTACAATCCGTCGTGTGCCGATTGATTTCTTGGAACTTGAGCTTCTGAAGCTCGAAAAAATGGGTCTGACCTTCAAGGAAACACCGCGCTACAAAGCTGAAAATGGTAAGACTGACTTGGTAGATCTGACAATCTTTAAACACAATCACGAATTGGTCGCGCCGCTTGAAAAACTCTATGGTCGCCCTTTCCCTGGACTGAATATCGATAATCTTCCCTACTTTGTTCCAATTGCCGCCGTGGCCAAAGGTCGCACGCTTATTCATGACTGGGTCTACGAAGATCGAGCCCTGATGTACACCGAGATTAAAAAAATTGGTGTAGATCTGGAGCTAGCCGACCCGCACCGAGCGTTTGTTAACGGTCCCACTAGATGGCGCGCCGCCGATGTGGTTAGTCCAAGTGGTATCAGGCCAGCCGTGATGTTGCTCATTGGAATGCTAGGCGCTCAAGGTACATCGGTACTACGCAACGTATATACTATCAACCGTGGTTATGAAGATCTTGCCGAGCGTCTAAACTCTCTTGGTGCTCAAATCACCGTGATGCACGAAATCTAAGTAATAGCGACTGACTGGCCGGTACGTTCTGGTGAAACCCACTTGCCATCTGTTTTTACCTTGCGAGTAATTTGTTTCATGTTGAACAAGCAGCGGAAGATAGAGACTATCTGCACAATGCTCATGATGTAAAAGACAAAATACAGAATGGGTGCATAGAAGCTCATCGAGAATTTACGACGAACCGAGGCATGTTCATCAGGCCAAATATTCCAAAAAATATACAGCGTAATTGTCATGTAAGCGCCCACAAAAATACTTATGGTGTGAAAGGCTATCGATAGGTAGATAAGGTAAGCCCAGGCCAAGGGTTCTAGAACCAATAGCGCTTCACCTAGGAAAGCCATCGGAATACGATACATTGTCAAAGACCAGGTGAATTTTGGATCATTATTAGCAAACAATGCTTTGTTTTTGAGCAGATTCTGGAGCATTCCCATCTTCCAACGGTAGCGTTGCTTGAGCAGTGTTTTGAAGTCTTTAACCCCTTCAGTCATAGCTACTACGTCTACACCGTAGACCAAACGATGATCTTTGTTACCCTTTGAGGAAATCTTGAGACTCAGGCCAATATCTTCGGTACTCGTGTCGGTATCATAAAAACCAACGTCCTTCATGATGGAACGACGATAGGTCGAAGCAACGCCGCCAATAATAAACTCACAGTTTGTGAGCGAATAAAATTTCTTTGAACGATATCCAATCATGTGTTCGAATCGCTGCAAAAGCCCAATGATCGTTGGGCTTTCCATAACACGAACATTAGCTGCAACTCCGGCAATCTGTTCGTCCCCAAAGTAAGAAACAGCATTCGTGATAGCATTTTTGTGCAGGATAGAGTCTGCATCGAGTGTCATAATGAGATCGCCTTGTGCTTGGCGCTTTAATCCGTAGTTAAGCGCAGCAGCTTTGCCAGAGTTCTTTGGCATCTTCAGCAAGCTAATGGTGCGATTCGGATGATCGCAAATGTACTGCGTAACCAGTTCGTGTGTTTTGTCCTTGGAACCATCATCAATCACTACAACTTCCCACTTTCGATAGGTGTTTTTGCGTATGGATTCGAGGCAACGAATAATGCTGAGTTCTTCGTTATAGGCAGCAATCAGTACGGTAACGCGCGGACGAGTGTTGTGATGACGCTTTGGTAACTTCTTTTGGCGATGAAATTGCCAGACATCGTAGAAATTTGCCCCAACCAGATATAAACCAAAGTGCAGCAAGTAGATTATGCCAATCGCAATAAAAGTATCAAAAAATATAGGATTGGGGGTCATGTTAGGAAACCTTTACCAGATCAAAGGTCATTAGATCACGATTTTGATACCAAATACCTGTGCACGTTTGCAGGGTCAATATGGGTGCACCACGATAGGTAAATAACGTGTCGTCATTAGGATTGGTTTCGTAATGACTCCGGTATTTGTAGGTAAAAATGTGGTTATTGTCGGTATATACATAGGCAAGCTGACCAATTTGAAGTTTTGGTAAACGATTGAAAACTTCTTTGCGGTTATGTCCGTAGATAAAGGTATTGCCTTCTTGATTATTCGCTTCGGGCGTCATAAGCGCATATTGCGCTTTGGTCAAACTTAATGACCAGGTTTTAGAAGATGGGTAGTATATACCATCGGCAATTTGGACATCGATGCTTACATCGGGTAATACAATTCGAACAGGTTTGCCCTTGATTACATTGTTTGCCTTGGTAGCAGCTAAAAGCTGGCCATTGCGATCAGGCGCATTGGCCGCTGGACCCTGGTGATGCAAATGCCAATAATCTCTTAATGGCTGAAAAGCCATAAGGCTGCCCGCTAATACAAACAAGATTCCGATGGTGAAAATGTATCGCTTATTCATAATAATTATTTCTATAAAAAGAGGGAGCGGGCAAACTATAAATAGCTCATCCCCTCCCCATTCTTAGAAACGTCTTACGCTTTGAAAGCCTTTTTAGCGGCAAAACGAAAAACGCTGGTTGCTACGATAGCTACGCCAACGGCGAAGGTGATTGTAGCGACAACTGCCATAAGTGTGCTGTTGCCAGTGTTAGGCAAAACAACTGCTGCGGTAGTTGCGGTTGTGGCACCGAGTACTGCTTGGTACATAAGGTGTAACCTCCCATTAATTAATGTAGATGACTACTGGCTCCACCCCATAATCATACTGGTTATGCATTCTACACTATTTAGGATATTTGTCAACTATATTATATTAATGTTTATGCTTAGTTCATTTTGCTAATGTTGCTTGCAGACTTTTGTAAGCTGGTTTTGGCAAATAATTGGCTTCCCACAAAAGGTCATCACCATAGTCCGGCGGGTAACTATGCAACATGGTAGTAGAGCCATATTTGTCGGTAATGCCCCATGTAGTAAACGACGTACAGCTGGGTTCTGCCAGACAAACCTTCAGTACGCTCGCATATTGCTCGGCTTGCTGACCTGCATCTACACCAGTTACATCCATTTCAGAAATTCGAGACGAAAAGCCAAATTTCTGTAACTCTTCAATATGTTTTTGTAGAGTCGCTGTACCAATTTGATCACCATCTTCATATACGTGAGCTTGAAAACCTACACCATCAATAGGTACGCCTCGACTTTTTAGGCGTTGTAATAGTGCTAGCATGCTGTCCCAGCGGTCTCCATCAGCTTCAAGTCCAAAGTCATTAATATACAGCTTGGCGCTTGGATCAACCTGGTGAGCAGTTTGAAACGCAATGTCTATGTATTGTTCGCCCATAGCTCGGTACCAGATGGTTTGGCGTATATCTGGACTAGTGGTATCGCTTTCATCATTATTAGCTAAAGGCTCATTAACAACGTCCCACTCACTCACTTTGCCCTTATAGTGATTAACCACAGTTTGAATGTGATCAATCATGACCTGCTGACGTTGATTTAGGGGGGTGTCTTGCATCCACTTGGGATTGGCTTCGCCAAAGACCAGGGCATGGCCGTGGACTTGCATGCCGTTAGCCTTGGCAAAATCTACCAGTGTGTCAGCTTCCTCGAAGCTATAGACGTTCGGCTCAGGATGAATAAACTGCGGCTTCATAGCATTCTCTGGCGTGAGTATGCTAAATTGGCCCCCAGCCAGGCTGCGGTAAGTGTCGTCACTAAGCAATGGGTAGTCAGCAATGGCTGTTCCTATTATAAGCGGGCGTTTGCTGAGGTTACGCAGGGCGTTTGGGTCTGAATGTGGAACCGCTACGTTTGGGGCACTAACGATTTGAAGCTTAGCCTTATGAAGAGCGTGGACATTGAGTGACGTCAAAGTCCAACCATTGCCGCCGACTTCGGCATCCAGCCCAAACCAGATCTTTCGTGAGGCAAATATATTGTGATCGGGCATTGTCCCCAATTGGGTTGAGCCACTAAATACGACTACGCTTTTACCAACGTGCTTAACCGTCAGCACCGCCTCACTTGCCTGTGTCATGGTAAAACTCTTAACTTCTAATGGATCGGCTTTTGATCCGTCCCATATAGAAAGCGTTACCTTGTCGGCTTTTATACCAATATCAAGCGATGGACCATCATAACGCCATTCATCATAAATAATAGGAACGGCTGCGTAGAGTCGCAGTGATGCAGTTTTATCGGATAAGTCTTTGGCTCTTAGGCTCAGTTCAAAATCTCCTGATACTTCCAGGTGGGAGCCTGGTACATTCACGGGTGGATTGGGTTGGCCGCCTGTGCCATCCTGGTTTACGATAGCCCGCCCCAGTGGTTTAACATGCACTCCGGAAGCATCTTGGGTTGCCCCTGCTAGGTGGGTCCAATCCCTTCCACTAATCAGATCCGGCTGAATTGCCGCAAACACCGAGTCAGCATAAAAATCATTGGCTTTGAGAGAATAATAATAGACCAGCCCCGTTAGTGCGCCAAAAATTATCAAGACATCAATAGTTATCCGGCTCAGCTTTAATTTTTTTGGGAACTTGCTCAAATTTAATTTCATTATAAAGTACTTGATTTAATGACCTAAGTATTATATACTATCGGTCAAGTAGTGGGCCTATTATTCTAAGTGAGGTGAGGTTTAATGTTGTCATTAATCAAGTCAGTTCGTCGTAAAGTTATTAAATCCAGCATTGTTTCGCTGGCGCTTTTTGGTGGTGTTATTCTGCCAATGGTTGCACCTATGCACGCCTACGCTGCAACCACAAACATTACTCCAGCAGCTAAAATTTCTTTTACGTTTGACGATGGTTATAACAGTGCATTGACTCAAGCCGCACCGACGCTAGCAAAATATGGCTACACCGGTACGGATTATGTTATTAGCGGTTGCGTTGGCATGGTTACGTTTCCAAATACCTGCCGCGCCGATTCTGACAAGTCATACATGACCTGGGATCAAATCACTCAGCTCAAAAATACCTATGGCTGGGAAGTTGGCTCACACACGGTCACCCACCCTTACCTGGCAACCTTTGACGCAACCGATGGACAATCTGCTCCACTTACTCCTGCCCAAGTTACCCAGGAACTTACTCAAAGTAAGGCTGACTTTGCAGCTCATGGTATTAATACAACTTCGCTGGCAACACCTTACGGAGACTATAACCCTACTGTTCTAGCTCAGATTGCCAAGTATTACAGCTCAATGCGCGGTTTCCAAGATACTGGCTACAACACCTGGCCAAATAACGATTACTTGATCCGTGATCAGCACATCGAAGGCAATACCACTGTTAAAACCGTACAAGGTTATATTGACACCGCTATTAAGAACAACCAGTGGTTAGTACTTACCTTCCACGATATTAAAACTAAGGCAAGCAACAAAGCTGATGATTATGAATACAGCACCGCTGGCCTCGATCAAATTGCAGCTTATATCAAGTCAAAGAATGTTCCAGTTGTGAACGTCAGCAATGGACTAGTAACTAGCGACACCAATTTGTTACCAAACCCTAGCTTCAATAGTGGCTTGAGTGGTTGGACTACCGACAGCCCAAGCAACGTTACTGCAGACAGTGGCACCAACGGCAACTACCCTGATCCAACCAACTCAGTCAAATTTGCCGCTACTAGCAAAGAAGTACACCTGTTTTCTCCAAAAGTAGCCGTCGATTCCAACACATCCTATATGCTCAAGAGTTACGCCAACGTTACAGCAATGACTGGTGGTGAATTTGGTTATTACGTTGACGAATATGATGGTTTTGGCAATTGGATCTCTGGACAGTTTAAGGCTGCCGCCAGAAATGTCTGGGCTAATGAGATTAACTTTAGCTACAAACCAACCAGCGCAAATGTAAAAAGTTCCAGCTTGCAGGTATTTGCTACTGCCAACTCAGGTATTACCGCTTACTTCGACAATGCTCAGTGGTTTCCACTTTCGGCCACCGCACCTACTCCTCCACCAGTTGTAAATAACCTGGTGGCCAACGGCACATTTGATGCCGGACTTTCAAGTGGCTGGAGAACCGACAAAACGGGTGTAGTCACGGCTGATTCTGCCAACAACGGTAGCCCAAACAACCCAGTTAACTCAATCAAAATGGTTAGCACCACCACCAACGCTCATTTGTTCTCACCAGTAGTAACTGTTGACTCGACTAAAACTTACAACTTGAGCACCTATGTAAACCTCAAGCAGATCAGTTCCGGTGAAGTTGGATTCTACGTTGATGAATACGATGTAAATGGTAATTGGATTTCTGGCCAGTACAAGACCGGTGTACATACGGTAGGCGCAGGCAATGTAGCCTTCAACTACGTACCAAGCTCTGCAAACGTCAAAAAAGCTAGCTTACAAGTTATTGTTGTAGCTAACTCAAACACCTTGGTCTACATCGACGATGTGGTTTGGATCCAGCTCTAAAGACTATTAGTTTGCTATAATCACATCTGTTGTCCTAGGCGGGATTCGTATAACGGTTAATATGCAAGTTTTCCAAACTTGAGACGGGGTT
>CAZPPF010000005.1:0-40363 GCA_964588395.1 uncultured Candidatus Saccharibacteria bacterium
ATGAGGGGAAATTCTTTTTCTAATGAAGAAATTTATTAAACGAGTTTTAGGCGATCCGCAGGTAAAGACCATCAAACGTCTGCGAAAACGCGCCAATGAAGTTAATGCACTGGGTGACAAGTACAAAAAACTATCTGATGCCAAGCTAAAAGAACAGACCAAAGTACTCAAAGACCGACTCAAAAAAGAGTCGCTTGACGCCATTTTGCCAGATGCATTTGCCGTGGTGCGTGAAGCGGCTAGTCGTGCAATTGGCCAACGGCACTTTGACGTGCAGCTGATTGGCGGCATGGTCATGCATGAAGGTAACGTGGCCGAGATGAAAACGGGAGAAGGTAAAACCTTGGTGGCCACGCTGCCGGTATATCTAAACGCGCTGACCGAAAAAGGCGCTCATGTGGTGACGGTCAACGAATATTTAGCGCAGCGTGATGCTGGCTGGATGGGCCAAATATATGGATTCTTGGGTCTTTCTACGGGGGTAATTATCGCTGAAGAGTCATTTGTGTATGACGCAGAATATAGCAATACTGATCACGATGATGAGCGTTTTCACCACTTGCGGCCGGCGACTCGTCAGGAAGCCTACCAGGCTGACATTACCTATGGCACCAACAATGAGTTTGGCTTTGACTACCTGCGTGACAACATGGTTCGTGAAGTCGATCAGCTGCGGCAGCGGGACTTGCACTATGCATTGGTCGACGAGGTAGACTCTATTCTTATCGACGAAGCCCGCACGCCACTGATTATTTCTGCACCGGCGGTTACGAGTGGCAATGCTTACGCCCAATTTTCCAAAATCGCGCGTCAGCTCAAGAGCAAAGATTACGAAGTAGATGAAAAACGTAAATCCGTAATCCTAACCGATGATGGGGTGGAGCACATTGAGAAAATCCTTGGCATAACTAGCTTATACGCAACTGAAAACGTTCGGACTATTTATCACCTCGAGCAAGCCTTGCGCGCTCAAACACTCTTCAAACGGGACAAAGATTACGTGGTGACACACGAGGGCGAAGTGGTGATCGTTGATGAACATACCGGACGACTTCTGAAGGGCCGACGCTACAACGAAGGCCTGCACCAAGCTATTGAGGCAAAAGAGGGTGTGGAAGTCCAAGAAGAATCCATGACACTGGCCACCATTTCATTCCAAAACTACTTCCGTTTGTACGAAAAGTTGGGCGGTATGACTGGTACGGCTCTAACTGAGAGTGAAGAGTTCCACGAAATCTACAAGCTTGATGTAGTAGAAATTCCATCAAATCGGCCGCTGAACCGCATCGACAAGCCAGACCGCATTTACAAGAGCGAAACTGCCAAATTTAACGCCATAATTCAAGAGGTTAGGCACTTACACACCAAGGGTCAGCCCGTGCTACTTGGTACCGCCTCAATTGAGAAAAACGAGCTGCTCGCCAATGCGCTGAAGAAAGCTAAGGTTCCGCACCAGATGCTCAATGCCAAGAACAACGAGCGCGAGGCCAAGATTATTGCCGACGCTGGTCAGACTGGAGCGGTCACGCTGGCAACCAACATCGCCGGTCGTGGTACCGACATTGTGCTGAGTGATGAGGTCAAGAAAAAAGGTGGGCTATTTGTGCTCGGCACCGAACGTCATGAATCACGCCGCGTAGACAATCAGCTGCGTGGCCGCTCCGGCCGACAGGGTGACCCAGGTATGACACAGTTCTTTGTAAGTACCGAAGATGATCTGATGCGTATCTTCGGCGGCGAACGCATTGCAGCCATCATGGATCGTCTTAAAGTTGATGAAAATACACCCATCGAAAACCGCATGATTTCTCGTAGCCTAGAAGCTGCCCAGAAAAAAGTTGAAGGTTTTAACTTTGACAGTCGAAAGAATGTGGTCCAATACGACGATGTGATGAATCGCCACCGTAAGGCTATTTACAGCATGCGCCGCGAAATTCTCAACCAACCAGATATTAAAAAGCGCATTAAACTCATGATAGAAGAAGAGGCCAAGTCCTTGGCGGCTTCGCCCGACCTCACTGGTGAGGGTTTCGAAGAGATTGTTAAAGAGGTATTTCCGTTTGACGAAAAAACACTGGACCGGCTATTCGACACTACAGCTGATAAGTTCGAAAAAGTCCTGACTACCGAAGCTAGCGAGCTGTATGAGGGTCGTGAATCTGCCTTTGGGGCTGACATTATGCGCAAAGTTGAGCGTGATGTGTACTTGCAAATCCTTGACAATCTTTGGATGCAACACCTCGAGAATATGGACCACCTCAAGGAAGGTATTCACTGGATTAGCGTGGGTCAAAAAGATCCTCTTGTAGAATACCGTCGCCAAGGCCAAATTTTGTTCGATACCATGCAAGCGACTTTGACGCACGACATTATCCGGGCACTTTTCCACGCCGAACCGGTACCAGAAGAAGATTTGGCTGAGCCAATCGACACCGAACTTACTCGTGCAGCTCGCCAATCTGTGCAAAATGCCGACAAAATAGTTGATGTTGAAGAATTTCACGAAAGTGACTTTAGTCTGGGGCCAGAACAAAGTGCTACCAAGAAAACCCTCACTACCAAAACGCGCAAAAAAACGCGCAAAGCCGAGCGTAAGCGCCGTCAGAAAGGCAAGCGCCGATGAAGCACACGTTAAAAGAGCTGAGCCTAAAAAATGGTTCCAAGGGTTTGCTGATTGATATTCCTGATGCTAGTGTCATGACGTTTGAGTTCAATTTCCGTGCCGGTGAATATTTGGTTGACCGCAGCAAATGGGAAACACCACACCTCATGGAACATTTACTCTTGGGGGCCAATGAATTCATTCCAAAAGCTCGCGCTTTCCAGGCGGAGTTTGAGAAAAATGGCGCCTACTGCAACGCCTCCACCGGTACTTATGACATTACGTATGAAGCTGAGTGTGCCGATTTTGAGTGGGAGCGGGTGATGGAACTACTTTTAGTGGCTATTTCTAAGCCGCTATTCCTAGAAGATGAGTTCCAGGCCGAATTTGGCAATGTTCGGGAAGAGCTGACGGCGCGGTCAAATAATCACTTCAGACACCTAAGCTTATCTTTACGAGAAAAGTACGGGTTTTTTGTAGTGACCGACCAAGAGCGTATAAAACTCATGGATAATGTGCTGATTCAGGACATCCGCACGCATTACGAAACCACTCACACTACTTCGAATTTGCGTTTTGTAGTGGCTGGAAACCTGGGCGGCGATCGCCGTAAAGTGGCCGAGAAAATGATAAGTGAGATGGCGCTACCACGTGGCAATGGCCGTCAAAAGCTACCACTCGAAAAACCAAAAGGTCTAAAATCTGCACACTGTATTCCCAACAACTCAGTCGATAACCTCTATTTTTACTTTGATACCTTTACGCAGCGACGGCTGAGTGATCCCGAATCAGACAACCTCAATCTTATTAATAGTATGTTGACCGAAACGCTGTATTCACGGATTTTGGGGACGGCGCGGGAGCGTGGCCTGGTGTATAGCATGAGCTCTGGTTTTGGACAAACGTGGGGCAGTACCAACTGGTGGTTTGGCGCCCAAATTATGCCTGGCCACGCTCCCGCGCTCTTCGAGATCATGATTAGCGAGCTCAAAAACGTCTTTGCCGGCCAGCTGGCCGAAGTCGACATTGAAGCCGCCAAGCAGTATGCACTGGGTCGCTACCAGCGCAGCGGTCAAACCGTTTCTGGTACAGCCAACGGCTATAGTTATCGCTACTTTTTCGACGGACAAATTGACGACTACTACAAAATCCCGGAGCGAATCGAAGCAACCACAAAAGACGGCATTATCCAGGTCACAAACGACATGTTCAAACAAAAAGTTTGGGGCATAGGGCTGCTAGGCAATTGCGATAAAAAACTCGCTACCGAACTCCACGATCAGCTTTCCCAACTCTGGGAATAGTGTAAGGATAGTGAGTTTTCTTCGGCTAGGTCCTCGCTTTGCTGCGGAGACGCCTCACAAAACTCACTATCCTTATGACTGTTATAATTAGCGGATATGGAAGAGTTACAAAAGCAGGTTGCTGAGTTGTCAGCTGAAGTTGAAAAGGCGAGTAAGCAACTAAACATTTCAGAAAAGACTGAGGAGCTGCAAAAACTTTTGGCTCAATCTCAAGCTGCAAATTTCTGGAGTGATCAAGCAACCGCCCAGGAAACAATGAGGAGAATTAGCAGTCTAGAAGCATCCACAAAACCTTGGCAGGATCTTCAGCAATCCCTGAAAGACATCGACGAACTGGTTCAAACTGGTGACACAAGCCTGCAGGGCGATTTGCAAAAGCAATTCGAAACCACCAAAGCCACCTTTGATGAACTCAAAGAAGCCCTCAAATTTACCGGACCGTACGATTCGCACAATGTCATTATGAGTATTTACGCCGGGGCAGGTGGCACCGACGCCCAGGATTGGGCACAAATGCTGCTTCGCATGTACACTCGCTTTGCCGAAAAGCAAAAGTTCAATATTAAAACCATTGATGAATCAGCCGGGGAAGAAGCCGGAATAAAAAGTGTGACATTAGAAATGGACGGAGAGTTTGCCTATGGCCAGCTAAAGGGTGAACACGGCGTACACCGCTTGGTTCGGCTGAGCCCGTTCAACACCACACACACCCGCGAAACCAGCTTTGCCAAAGTTGATATTTTGCCCAAAGTAGATAAACCCGAAGAGGTAGAAATTGATGATAAAGACCTCAAAATCGATGTCTATCGCAGTGGCGGCCATGGTGGCCAAAGCGTGAACACTACCGACTCGGCTGTGCGAGTCACCCATATTCCAACCGGCATAACTGTGGCCATCCAAAATGAGCGCTCTCAGTTGCAGAATAAAGAAACAGCGATGACTATCTTGAGGTCAAAGCTTGCCCAACTACAGCTCGAGCAACATCAAGAAAAAGTAGCTGAGCTCAAAGGTCCCAACGAACAAGCGGCCTGGGGCAACCAGATCCGCAGCTACGTCTTGCATCCATACAAACAAGTCAAAGATCTCCGAACAGGACATGAATCCAAAGACCCAGACAAAGTCCTCGATGGCGATTTGAACGGCTTCATTCAGGCCTACCTTGATCAAAACCTGGAAGCGTAAGCAGATTTGGTATACTAAATACAGTAATGATCTTATTGGACAGGGTAACAAAGACCTATAATCGAGAAATTGGGCCGGCGCTTGATCGTATTAGTGTGCACGTCGAGCCTAAGGAGTTTGTGATTATTATTGGTGCCAGTGGGGCGGGTAAGTCAACGCTTCTCAAGCTGCTGACAAGGGAAGAAAAGCCCACCAGCGGCAAGATTATCATTGGTGGTATAGATTACGACAAGCTCAAGGACAAAGATATCCCGCTGCTGCGGCGCAAAATTGGCACTGTCTTTCAGGACTTCAAACTTTTGCCCGGAAAAACCGTTTTCGAGAATGTAGCATTTGCGCTGGAAATTGTGGGCATGAGTAACCGCGAAATTGACCACACGGTGCCGCGGGTGCTGGATATCGTGGGGCTAAAGGGCAAAGAAAAGCGCATGCCGTATGAACTATCTGGTGGTGAGCGTCAGCGCGTGGCCATAGCTCGGGCAGTGGTTCGTCAGCCCAAAATCCTGATTGCTGATGAGCCTACTGGCAACCTGGACCCCAAGCATGCGTGGGATGTTATTAAGGTGCTTGAAAAGATTAATAAATATGGAACCACGGTGATATTGACCACTCACAACCAAGATATCGTCAATCGCCTCAAACGTCGTGTGATTACCATCAAAGATGGCAAAGTTGTATCCGATCGTGCCAATGCGGAGTACCATCCATGACCCGGTGGGAACGTTTCAAGCGCTGGCTCATTACCATTCGCCGGATTATTCGCTCGGGTTGTATTAATTTTGTGCGAAACGCCTGGCTCAGCATTGCCGCTATGGCGGTGATGTTGATTACGCTGACCATTGTATTATTTTCTATTATTGCCAACGCCACTTTTAGCAACACTATCCAGCAAATTACCGACAAAATAGATATCTCAGTGTATTTAAAAGACAGCGTTTCAACGCAGCAAAAAGATTCTCTGCTTACTCAGCTCAAGGGCCAACCAAATGTCAAAGAAGTTGATTATCGCAGCAAGGATCAGGCCAAAGAAGATTTTCAGAAGAGTAACCAAGGTAATACCGGATTGCAGCAGGCCATCGCTTCGCTCGATACCAATCCGATACCAGCAACTATTCACATCAAGCCAAAAGATCCTAACCAAATTGGGTCTATCAAAACTTTCCTAGAAAAATCAGAAATCAAATCATTACAGGCTAAAGAAACTTCATATTCTGGTCAGCGTCAGGAAGCAGTCGATAACATCACTCGTGCCACCAACTTTATGCGTAAGGCTGGGGTGATCGGCGTGCTGGTATTTGCTGTAGTTTCAATGCTAATCATCTTTAATACCATTCAAATGGCAATTTTCAACCGTCGTGATGAACTACAGATTATGCGGTTACTTGGCGCTAGTACCTCATTTATACGTGGTCCGTTTGTAGTGGAATCTATCCTGTATGGCATATTCTCGGCGATTGTTTCTATTGTTTTACTGAATGGACTATTTGCTGTATCTTCGTCAACACTCCAAGCGAGCAGTCTCGGTCTGTTAGACATAAATTATGCCAATGAATATTTCGCAACACACTTTTGGGCTTTTTTGACAATGCAACTCGCTATTGGTATATTCATTGGGGCCGCCTCTTCCATTATTGCTACCCGGCGGTACCTAAAATTCAAAGCTGTCAAATAAACTTATAGAAACCTCAAAATAACTATTCTTTCTCAGCACTGTCCTGAGCTCGAAATGTAATTTTTAATATCACATTTCTCGTGCGGGGTGCTTCGAAAGAATAGTTATTTTGAGGCCCCAACGATCAATAAAATGCAAGAGAGGGTACATCTTGAAAATAGTGAATGCTTATGCTAAAATCAAACTGTTAAATCAAAAACAAAAAATGAAAAAAGTTCGTCATATTAGATTAAAGGCCTTCCCACTCTTGTTATTAGCGGCAGTTGTGGTCTTTTCTGGTGCTGGTTTGACGCACGTCATGGCCGATCAGTTTGATGCCCAAATTAATGCACTAAACCAAGATTCGGCTGCCAAACGATCAAATGTGGCCCAGCTTGGCGCTGAAGCAGCGAGTCTCACCGATGTTATTGCCAAATTACAAGCTCAAATAAACGCCACCCAGAACTTGATTAACGGTTACCAAGCTAAACAAGCAGATTTAGAAAAGCAAATTGCTGATGCCGAGACAGAACTTGCCAAACAAAAAGCCGTGCTCGGAGCCAATATCCAGCAAGTTTACTACGAAGGTGATATGTCCACACTCGAAGTTTTGGCGTCTAGCCATGATTTAAGTGAATTTGTGGACAAACAAGAATACCGTAACTCAGTCAATGACCAGATCAAGGACACACTTAATAAAATCATTACGCTCAAACATCAGCTAAATGATCAAAAACAACAGGTAGAGCAGCTCCTCAAAGATCAAGAAAATGCCCAGGCTCAATTGAGCAGCCAACAAGGCCAGCAAAACCAACTCTTGTCTGCCAATGTCGATCAGCAAAATGCCTTAAACTCGCAAATTAAGCAGAATAGTTCTCAGGTTGCGGCGCTCAGGGCTGCTCAGGCAGCTGCCAACCGAACGCTCGGTGGCAATGTAGTTGCGGGCGATCCAGGCCATGGTGGTTATCCGGGTTACCTTGACCGTGCGGCCGAAGATAGTCTGATTGACCCCTGGGGTATGTACAACCGAGAGTGTGTAAGTTACACCGCTTGGAAGGTGTATCAGACATTCGGTCACATGCCGTACTGGGGCGGTGTCGGAAATGCCAATCAATGGCCAGCTGACGCTCGTGCTGCCGGTATACCAACTGGCTCGACTCCTCGTGCTAATTCAGTGGCAATTTCGATGAATGGCTTCTACGGTCACGCCATGTGGGTAGAGGCAGTTTCTGGCAATACGATTTACGTAAGTCAGTATAACTATGACCTGGCTGGCCACTACAGCGAAATGAGCATTAACGGCTCGGGCCTCATCTACATTTACTTCAACTAAAATGTTAAGTCGTAAACAATAAAAACAAAAAGGAAAAACAATGGGTGAAGATTTAGCAAACGTTCCGGATGACGAACAACAGCACCATGAATCTCAGCAGGAGCATGACATCGCAACGTTCAATAACGGGGGTAATGAAGAGGTAAACAACCAAGATAATATAGACGCTTCTCCACAAGATACTGCTACTGATCCTACACAGTTAACTCCTGAGGAAGAGGAACGAAGCCCGGACAGGATCCGTGATAAAGACAAGGCTCAGGTTATGGCTGAAGCGGGTGCTGACTTTCGTGATATGGCTCGGGCAAATTATGCAGATGAGCTGCCAGAGAACCTTCGTACTCGGTACAAAACTCGTAAGGATAATCATTCTGGCGGCTATGAGGGGAAGGGAAAGTCCTTTAAACAAATGCTCGATAGTGATGCAGAGTGGGCTGAAGAACGTACAGGAGAAGATTACGAAGAAGCTAAATCGAGTGACTATAGTCATGACACTGAAAAAGCGATGCATATGACACGTGCGGAGCGGAAACGTAAGGTTAATTTAGCAGAATCGACCCCGAGAGAAGCAGGCGATAGGTACGATCTTGAAACAGCTGAAGCACAGTTGGGTCAACCACGCGCTGAAGCATTAAAAGAAGCTCCAGACTATAGAGTAGTAGGAATATTCATGCGCTATAGCCGTGCAATTGCAGAAAATTATCGCAAGCACGGTGATGAGCTAACACCAAACCTTAGGGCGCTTGAGATTGTCGCAAAATCTGTCGCTCGACATGGCACGATCGAACAATTTGGTTTTGGTAAATGGGTAACAATCGAACTCAATGATGAAAAAGGTGGCGCGATAGACGTCGTTACAAGTGGCAATTATCGTAGTGATACAGGCGAGAAGTGGCACATTCCAATGTTTGATGACGATCCTGAAGGATATAGAAGCAAAGGCCCTGGACGATCACGAGACTATGCGAAGTACGAGATTACCGACGCAACCCAAGACCCAGATGGAGAGTTTGATAGGGTTCTGACCAAAAAGACGCGCAAACTAGGCGATAAAGACATAGCTAACTTAGAAAAATTATTTGGGAAAGTATCATCATTTCGAGCAGCTCAGGAGGCAAACACAATTTATCCGGGTGATGATGACTATGAAGATACAATGCGTGAAATTTACCACGGAGTGGATGGCTCTAATGGTGGTTCTTACTTGGAAGAGCAATTTGGCATCAAACCTTAAGTAATCACTTTAAGTTTGTTCTCAGGTTGGGTGTGAGATAATAGAGTTAATGTTTAGAAAAAAGAAACAAGCGGAGGGTAGTGCTCAGGCTGTCAAAGCTAGGCGCTTTAATTGGAAGCGGACAGTAGTTGGTGTTTTTGTCGGCGTTGGAATCTTTTACCTGGGAATTGCTGTGGGGCAAGGACGCATTAGCCTTGGTCCCGATGCCATTTTTCATAAGTCTGAGAACAAGAGTCTACCAGCTCAACTGGACATGAAAGATGTCCAAACGCTATATAACAGCCTCAAAGACAATTTTGACGGCCAACTAGATGCGAATAAACTGCTTGATGGGCTCAAAACCGGCCTAGCTAACGCTGCCGGCGATCCGTATACCGAATATCTCAATACCAAAGATGCTCAGGACTTCAATGATCAACTAAACGGCACATTTACTGGCATTGGCGCGGAACTAAGCAAAGACACCACCAATAATACTATTGTTGTGATCTCGCCAATCGCTGGTTTCCCAGCTGAAAAAGCCGGCCTCAAACCCAAAGATGTCATCGTAGAGGTTGATGGCAAAAGCACGGCAGATATCACTGTCAGTGAAGCAGTTAAACGGATTCGCGGGCCAAAAGATACGCACGTGAAGCTAAAAGTAGTCCGTGGAGGCAGCCAACAGCTAGAACTCGACATTGTTCGCCAGGAAATTACGGTTCCGAGCGTGGAGACGAAGACACTAAATGGCAACATTGGTTATATAAAGATCTCGCGCTTTGCTGAGGACACCAGTAGCTTGGCCCGGGACGCTGCACAGAAGTTCAAGCAAGCCGGTGTAAAGGGAATTATTGTGGATGTGCGGGGCGACCCGGGTGGTTTGCTGGACGCTGCTGTGAATGTTTCAAGCTTGTGGCTGAATAACCAGACTGTGTTGACGGAGCGTCGCGGCAACGAAGTGGTCCGCACTTATCCATCAGAGAGCACGCCGGTACTTAATGGTATTCCTACCGTAGTACTCATCGACGAAGGCAGTGCCTCAGCCTCCGAAATTACTGCCGGCGCCTTGCATGACAACAAAGCCGCGACGCTACTGGGCGTTAAGAGCTTTGGTAAGGGCAGCGTTCAGCAATTGGTCAAATTCAACGATGGCAGCGTACTTAAAGTCACCATTGCCAAGTGGTACACCCCAGGCGGCATCAACATCAACAAAAATGGCATCAATCCCGACAAAGAAGTTAAGCGTTCAGATGATGACATCAAAAGTGGCAAAGACCCCCAACTCGACGCCGCCCTCGCACAACTCAGCAAATAGCTTGCCAAACCCCTGAAAAATCGGTAGTATCGTAGGGTATTAAAAGATGGCGGAGGATCGGTGGCAAAGCCGACTAAATTTATTTTTGTAACCGGTGGTGTGCTTTCTGGCCTCGGAAAGGGTATCACTGCCGCCTCCATCGGAAATCTCCTCAAAGCTCGCGGACTCAAAGTAAACATCCAAAAGTGTGACCCGTATCTCAATGTTGATGCTGGGCTCTTAAACCCTCGTGAACACGGCGAATGCTTTGTAACGCGTGATGGGGCTGAAACCGACTTGGACCTGGGCCACTACGAAAGATTCCTGGACCAAGAGCTAACTCAAGCCAGTAGCCTGATGAGTGGCCGGATACTTTTGAAAGTTATCGAAGACGAACGGGCAGGCAAGTACGATGGTAAATCGGTGCAAATTATTCCGCATGTAACAGGGGCCATCCAGGATAATATCATTGAGGCTGGCCAAGGCTATGATGTACACATTGTCGAAATTGGCGGTACCGTGGGCGACTACGAATCCCTCAGCTTCATTGAAAGTATTCGCGAACTACCCCTCAGAGTTGGCCAAGAAAACTGCTTGTTCGTGCATGTGGTTTACATGCCATTCCTAGGAGCCAGTAACGAGTTCAAGACTAAACCTGCCCAAAATTCTGTACGTGAACTGCGCGGTCTTGGTATTTCACCAGACGTATTAGTGGTGCGAAGCGAAAAACAAGCCCCCGTAACGGTCAAAAACAAGCTCAGTCTCTATAGTGCTGTACCGCAGGAGGCTATAGCACTACTACCAAATGCACGAAGCATTTACCAAGTGCCGCTGACGCTAGAAGATACCGGTATTGCCGATGTTATTACTAAGCGCCTTAACGTCAAAGCCAAAAAGCCAGATCTCAAGTCGTGGCGCAAAGTGGTGGAGCAAACCATTTCTAATAAAGATAAATCGACCGTAAATGTGGGTGTGGTTGCCAAGTACATGGACAATACAGACACCTATATGTCGGTGTTTGAGGCCTTGTATGCTGCCGGGTGGGCCAACAAAGCCAAGGTAAAGATTAAGTGGATCGATGCCAGCAAACTGGCCAAAGAAAAAGATGTCGAAAAGGCCTTGAAGGGCATTGATGGCATAGTGGTACCCGGTGGTTTTGGTACCAGAGCCCTGGAAGGTAAAATTCAAGCAGCGCAATATGCTTTGAAGCACAAAATCCCGTATTTGGGCCTCTGTTTGGGGCTTCAGATGGGTGTAATTGCCGCCGCTCGCAACGCTGGAATCAAAGACGCCACCACAGTGGAGCTTAACCCCAAAGGCGAGCACCGAGTCATTGATGTAATGAATGGTCAAGAAGATAAAATGAGCACTGGCGGCACTATGCGCCTGGGTGATTACGTCTGTGAGATCGAAAAGGGCAGTTTGAGTGCCAAATTGTACGGATCTACGAGCATCGTCGAGCGCCATCGTCATCGCTGTGAATGTAATAATGCTTACCGCGACCAATATGAGTCCTGGGGGATCAAGGCTGTGGGTACCTCACCAGATAAAACACTGGTTGAAATGATCGAAGCTATTGATCATCCATTCTTTGTAGCCAGCCAATTCCATCCCGAGTTCAAATCTCGCCCCAACCGCGCTCACCCAATGTTCCAGGGTTTTATTAAGACACTCTGCTCGCGAAGGTAGCACGAAGAGGTTGCCATTTTATAGCGACTGAGATACCATGAGCTTTATGGACCAAACACCAACAACACCTCAGCCAGCTGCGCCACCCGAACCAGCTACCTCCACAAACAAGAAAATTCTCTTTGTCGAAGACGATGAAGCGCTTGCCAGTGTCTATACCATGCGTTTGGAGGCCGAAGGCTTCCAAGTTCGCCGCGTACCCAATGGAGAAGACGCTCTGGCAGCCGCCATGGAATATCGCCCCGATCTTATCCTGCTCGATGTCATGATGCCCAAAGTAAGTGGTTTTGATGTGCTAGACATCCTGAGAAACACCCCTGAAACAGCCAATATGAAGATTATTATGCTCACCGCACTCAGCCAAGATGCTGATAAGCAGCGCGCCCAATCTATGGGAGTAGACGATTACCTCGTAAAATCCCAAGTTGTTATTGCTGATGTGATTGACCGCATCAAGCAACACCTCTCAATGTAGGGATAATAGAGACAAAACCTACAGTTTTTTCTCATCGCGCGGGCAAAATGAAATACATTTTGTTCGGCTACTCTTTTTCCCTTGATGTAAACAAACGATAGTTGACAATCTATAAAGCTTATGCTATTATGTATTCGTTAACTTAAAAACAAACATGACACAAGAATCAACACCACAACCAAGTCCTGATATTATCGATCGTATTCCTACTCAAGAGGAATTAGTTGCCGAGAGGCAAGCATTTGAAGCACAAATGCCCGATGATCCTAATCATGCATTGCGTCCAGAACAAGTAGCTTTATTGCGTGAGCGTGCCGGTGTAGTAAGGCGAGTGGAACAGGTCGTAATCCCTAACCCTGTTGAAGTAACACCTCCCCAATCTCAGCCAAAAGCCTTTGAACAGCCGTTCCGTCCTGAACCAGAGAACGAGCGAACCCAGACTGCTGAACAAATGCGTGCCTTAAGGGAACAAATTGCCCGAGAGGATGGCGAGCAATAGTATGGCAGTGGAAGATTTAAGCACTCCGGAACAACCACAAACACCAGAACAGGTATTACTTGACCAATATGTGTATTTTGCAGAAGGTTTACTAGATGCTCATATTAGTGGCGCAGATACTGACAAAGTAATGGATATTTTTATGCAGGGTTTCTTGGAGCAGAACGCAGCGGTGCTGCCAGTGGATGTAGCAGATAGACTAACTGATAAACGATTAGAACTTGTACGAAAAATAAGTAGAAAAGATGATACTACTCGACAGTAACTTCGGTGCGGGCGACTGATTTGCCGGTAAAACGGCGGACTTTGCGGGTTTTATAAACTACGGTGCCATCTTTGGCAGCGTGAATAGTAAAGTTGCGACTAAGAGTAGTTCCGGCGCCAGCGCGTTTGGTCATGCCGACTTGGCGGACAATAACTTGACCGAGTTTAACTTTTTCACCGCCAAATAGCTTAACTCCAAGGCGCTGACCTTGGCTATCTCGGTTGTTTTTGCTAGTTCCACCAGCTTTGACGTGTGACATGTTACTTCCTTGTTAGTACTAATAGTTCACGGGCGACAATTTGCCCTTCGCGGTGATAGACCAGATCTTCCTCCGCAATGTGAACAAAACTCACCCGATTGTACCCCAAATCGCTTATCTGGTCAATAAGGGGTAGATGACGAAAGCCGTTTTGGGCGTGCCAAGCCGGTACTGCCAAGGCAAGTCTAAGGCCTGGTTTGGACTGTTTGGAGAGGTTCTGGAGGAACTTTTTGATGATGGTATTGGCGTTTTGAATGGCTTCGTGCAAGTCATCGGAACTTGGTTGAGAAGAGAAGGGACGGCCCAAATACGCTTCTGTAGCTATGAAATCATACGGATGTTTCCATTCGTAGCTGGTGGCGTCGGCTTGATCGAGCCAGTAGGTAAATGGCGGGTGAGAAAAATGCTCACCCAGCCAGTCGAGGTTGGCGCGTGAGTAATCAATCATCCTTTGTTCTAAATCGGTTCCGTAGGCGTCATAGCCTATGAGCGCGGCTTCTTGCATAATCACACCGGTGCCACAGAAGGGATCGAGCACCGTTTTTTCTTTGTTTGTGGCTGGTTCGCAGGTGGGGTCTGCGAAATCAATCTGGCCTGCGCCAAAGTTTATGAGTGTCTGGGCTAATTTGGGTGGAAGCATACCCACTTTGCTGTCACGTTTGGGTCGGGCTTGGTCTCGAGCGGCGTAGGCATCAATGTCTTGCTCAGCAATATTCTGAGCAACAACAGTGCGAGAGCCATCTTTTATGAAAATAAGCTCCCACCCAAGCTCGCGAGTTAGGCTGTTGTGTAAAACCTGGGCACTATTGAGTGCTGGTTCGGTGTTTGGAATGACCCGTACCGAGCGACCACTATTTTTTATAACTTTTTTGACAGCGAGTGCGGTAGCATTAATTCGATCCACTGGCACGTCCATACCATAGGTGCTTAGGCCGAGTTTGAGCTTTCCATCTGGTAGGCCAGCGGCATGAGACGTGACAGCTTGCTTTAGAAACGTTTCGATATTTTTCCAGGCAGTCGTATCAAGAATGGTTAGAAGTTTGGCAAATTTAACGGTCCCACCGAGGCGCGAAAAATCGATGAGAGGTGGATCAATATCGAGCAAGGCAGCCACATTGCCTAGTGGTTGTAACTTATCTGGGCCATAGAGGCTCTCCAGCTCGGCCAGTCCAAGTGCGGGCTGACGACCTAAAACACATACCGTCTGCGTCATACTAGACACAAGTATACGGTATAATGAATCACTAATGAGCGAAAACCACTTCATTCGACGCAATTGGCGTCTGATAACTACGGTTGTGACCTTTATCGCGCTAGGCATCTTGATTTTTGTAACGCGTAAACAGATTGTCGATACGTTTGAAAACTTCAAAAACATTGATTCAGCCGCGCTACTTTTGATGCCAGTGTGGCAGGTGTTTAATTACTATTCGTACGCTAACTTGTATCGAAATTTGCTGGCAATTTTGGACGAGAAAGTGGAGTTTTGGCCGATGTACCGCGTGGCGCTGGAGCTAAACTTTGTAAATAACGTTTTTCCTAGTGGTGGCGTGTCGTCGTTTTCGTACTTTAGTGTAAGAATGCGGTCGTTTGATGTGCCAGGCGCCGAGTCGACCATTATTCAATTTATGCGCTTTATCATGGTGTTTATTTCGTTTCAAATATTGCTGTTCATCGGGCTGATTACGCTAGCAATTGGCGGACAGGCCAGTGGGATCGTTATTTTGATTGCTGGCTCTTTGGCGACACTACTATTGGTGTTTACATTATTGACGGCTTATATCGTGGGCAGTAAATCTCGTATTAACAATACATTGACGTTTTTGACAAAAGTTTTTAACTGGTTGGTGGAGCGTTTTCGTCCAGGCCATCCAGAGACCATTAATATCTCTCGTGCACAGCAGATTTTTACGGAATTACACGAGAACTATGTCATTATCCAGGCAAATTATCGTGACCTTAAAAAACCGCTCATGTTTGCGCTACTTGCGAATCTAACCGAAGTTTTGACAATCTACACAGTTTACGTGGCATTTGGACAATGGGTGAATCCGGGTGCGGTAATTATTGCCTACGCCATTGCTAACTTTGCCGGACTAATTTCTGTTCTGCCAGGTGGGGTAGGTATTTACGAAGGTTTGATGACTGCAACGCTGGCGGCTGCTGGGGTGCCGGCTGGTGTAAGCATCCCCGTGACCATTATGTACCGAGTACTCAGTATGCTGATCCAATTGCCACCAGGATATTATTTCTATCACAAATTTATGAATACCAAACCACCCGAGCAGCTCGAAGCAGCGTAAGCAGGGTACAATATAGGCATGGCAGAGGTAGTGTTTGCGGTTTCAGATTTTGTTGCGGTTTTGAACCAGACGCTAGAGTTTGCGTATCCTTCGGCTGTGATAGTGGGGGAACTGGCCAACTTTCGGGTCAGCAAGAATCGGTGGGTATATTTTGATTTGAAAGATGAGCTGGCCAGTGTGCGGTTTTTTGGCACGGTGTATAACTTACCGGGACCATTGGAGGACGGAATGATGCTGCAAGTCCGCGGAGCGCCGCGGCTGCATCCGCTCTATGGCTTTAGTGTGACTGTGCAAACTATTCAGCCGGTGGGTGAGGGAAGTCTTAAGCGCGCCGCGGCGCTTCTCCAGGCCAAGCTTGAGGCCGAAGGATTATTCGACCCACTACGCAAACGTGTGTTGCCATATCCACCAGCCAGAATTGGCCTGATTACCTCGAGCGAATCAGCCGCCTATGCAGATTTTGTGAAAATCTTGAACGAACGGTGGGGTGGTATAGATATTGAGCTGGCCGATGTCCAAGTACAGGGCGAGGCTGCGCCGATGCAAATTGTCAGGGCTATTGAATGGTTTAATGAACAAGCCGAGTTGCCCGAAGTTTTGGTCATAACACGAGGTGGTGGGAGTGCCGAAGATCTAGCCGCTTTTAGCACCGAGCAGGTTACTCGGGCTATTGCCGCAAGTCGCATCCCAACGCTGGTAGCTATTGGACACGAGATAGATTTGAGTCTAGCCGAGCTGGCAGCCGACCGGCAGGCCAGTACCCCAAGCAATGCTGCACAATTTTTGACCCCTGATAAGCGCGAAGAAAAAGCCAGAGTTGTATCGGCCGGTTTGCAGCTAGGGCAAAGCCTTAGTACTTTAGTCGCAGATTGGAAAGCTGAGCTAAAACTCACTGTAACCCAGTTAAAACAAACGATTATTCATAGTCTAGATCAAGCCAAGCACGCGCTAGAGAATTACCAGGATTTGTTGGTGGCGCTAAGCCCCGAAGCCGTTCTAAAACGCGGCTACGCCATTGTTAAGCCAAAGGGTAAGCCAATGATTGGTTCAGATATAGAAGTGCTTTTGTATAAAAGTTTAATGTCTGCAACAATCAAAGATATTAAAGAGAGAAATGTAGGAGATAAATTATGATAACTCCGCAACAGCGTTTAATTGAGGCAACTCAAGCTGAAAAGACGACCTTAGAGGCATGGCGAGAAAGCGATGAGCAAAAAGCTGAAAGACGGCGGAAAGCTTTTCTGGGAACTACACTTGCACGACTGGCGTTTCAGCCCCATAGAGGTGGTGCAACTAAAACTGAACCTTATGAAGCTTCAGTTCTTTGGCGAAGAAGTGCACAAAGACAGCTAAAACGATTTGAAAATACCTACCTTGGAGAATTGGATACGACGAATAGTACTTACGAACCAGGAAAATTACGTCTCCACGTGCGACCCGGCCAAGGTCAAGAAGGATTGTTTGTTGCACAATATCACGGGCAAGACAATAAGGTAACAGATCTAGAGCAATTTCGTGCAGTTAAAACTAATAAAACTGAGCATCGTCATACTCCGGAAACACGGTCAGACGCACACTTGTATGTTCTCGACCAAGATTCGCAAGAATTCGAACCAGTTGGCTTTGAAGACGAGCATTATCAGTTTATCCGTGCCGTAACACCAATGTTTTTCTCACGTTTAGTCAAGTTGCTTGAGGCGGAAGGTCTCTGATGGCGGAAAAGAAAGTTAATTATCAAGGCCTCAGCGCTGAGCTTGAAGCTATCCTGAGCGAATTACAAAGCGGCGAACTTGATATTGATGAAGCGGTCAAGAAATACCAACGTGGGATGGAGATTGTTCAAGAACTCCAAAAATATCTAAAAGAAGCCGAAAACAAGGTCAAAAAAGTCAAAGCCGACTTTTCTAACTGAAGTAAATTTTTCCAGTTTTGTAGGCTTCGACATAATTGGCGATGACACCAAATAAAGGATTGGGGAGGGCATCAATATCGTACCAGTCCCAGCCTTCAATCCGGTCTGGCTCCATGATTTCAGGTTTGCCAGATTTCCACTCAGCAACCATACCAATATCAATGTAGTGTTTTGGCAAATATTTGGTCAGGTTAGTAACACACTGAAAGCGCAGACTTTTGATTTTGAGCTTTGGGCCAACCTCTTCGGCGGTTTCGCGTAGAGCACAGGCTTCAAATGATTCACCGTTTTCCAAGTGTCCACCCGTGCCGGCATATTCGCCGGTGCCATGAGCATTTTTTCGTTTGCCCAAGAGGACCTTATTACCCTTGATAATTAAAACACCCACACCAACTTTTGGCCTCTCGAGCTGTGACATATGCTCATCATACCAAACACCCAATGTGTTGTGCTATCATAAGCGGTATGAGCCGGTCGAATCAAACGGGGGCAATGAATATATTGCTCATTCCTCTTATCTTGATAAGCCTGTTTTTTATTGGAGCAGCCAGTTTTGCGGCGTGGGCGTACATGGGTCGCCAAGACTACAAAGACAATAGTGATAAAAAAGTTTCAGCGGCTGTAGAAATTGCCAAAAAACAGACAGAAACCGCCAAAGACAACGAATTTGTAGAAAAAGAAAAGAATCCGCTGCGGCATTATACGGGACCAAGCGCTTATGGCAGCGTGGATGTGCAATATCCCAAGACCTGGAGTGCCTACGTAACTGAGTCAACTAACGGCGCAACTCCGATTATTGGTTACTTTCACCCAAGTTTTGTGCCTAGTATTGTAACCGGTCAGGCTAGCAACTCGTTTGCACTGAGGCTTGAGGTGGTCAACACCTCATACGACCAGGCTCTCAGACAATTTGAATCTTTTGTGAAACAAGGAAAGATAAAAGTTACTCCCTACAAGGCACCAAAAGTGCCAAATGTCCTGGGAGCTCGGCTAGACGGTGAAATAGTGACAGGCAAACAGGGAAGTATGGTACTGATACCGCTGCGAGACAAAACACTCAAGATTTGGACCGAAGCAAATAACTTCAAGGGCGACTTCGATAACATTATCATGGCTAATATCGTCTTTGTACCATAAATTTCTGTAGATTGTAAAAAAGTACAAAACAACACGCTTGTGCTTGTGTTTGAGGCTGTCCATCGACATAATTCTCTGTAATTAGGAGTGTGTATGGCTGCTGGACAAGAACATAAAGGAGTTCAAGTGGTGGAAAAGGCCAACTTGCCGTTTAATATTGATAACTTCATGTATTCAGGACTGGGTGTTGCCAAGTGAGCATTCATGAAATTTGGACTATGCCGAACGGTGAAGACCCGATAGGGACTGAGTTGGCGGCAGATATTCAGCGTACTATGGGCATTGCTGTTGATGTGGAGGCCGCGAAAGTATATCGCTTTGAGGGTATTACCGAACAAGAAGCAATAAGACTTACTGGTGTGCTCGTGGACCCTGTTACTCAGGTAGGACTTGGAAACCCAATCTTATTCGATGACAAGATTGTAGAGGTGGCGTATAAGCCAGGTGTTATGAATCCAGAAGCTGAGTCGTTGATGAAAGCAGCACATGATTTAGGCATACAACCAGAAGCGGCTGACTCCTCCTGGGCTTACCGATTTAAGACTGGTGTTGAAGGTGGACAAGTACAAGAAATAGCGGCGCGTCTACTTATGAATGAAAAAGTTCAACACATAGTAACAACAAAACCAGACTCTTTAGTCTTTCATGGAGAACCCGGACCAGTGCAAACAGTACCAATTCGTAAGGCCTCACTTGAGCAACTGACAGAAATTTCCAAAGACAAACTATTCTTGGACGATAAGGAGATGACGGTAATTCAGGATCACTTCAAAAGTTTAGACCGTGATCCGACTGATGCTGAATTAGAGATTATTGCAGCTCGCTGGAGTGAACATTGTGGTCATAAAACATTTAATGCTCGGGTATTAGAAGTCCATGGAGACGGGGGCGTTGTTGAAAGAGAGCCGCTTTTTAAACGTATCAGGCAGGAAGCTGAACGACATTTCAAAGGGAAGGTTATATCTGCTTTTGAAGATAATTCAGGTGTCATTCAGTTTTATGAGGGTATGGCCATATGCGGAAAAGTTGAAACGCACAACAGCCCTTCAGCAATCGAACCGTACGGTGGAGCAATGACAGGTAGCGGAGGAGTATTCCGCGATATTATGGGAACTGGGCAGGGCGCAAAAACTGTTATTTCTACTGATATGTTCTGTTTTGCACCCCCAAATCTTGATTCAGCAATGTTGCCATCGGGTGTACTACACCATCCAGATTACCTACAGCGTCGTGTTGTGCAAGGTGTGCGTGACTACGGTAATCGCGATGGTATTCCCACAGCTAACGGGTCAATACACTATCATGAGGATTTTCGTGCCAAACCAACCGTCATTGTAGGTGCTTACGGACTTCTACCAGAATTTCGGGCCCAAAAGGGCGAAGCCCGCATCGGCGATCTTGTAGTTATATTAGGCGGAAGAACCGGTAGGGATGGTATTCACGGTGCCACTTTTTCTTCTGGCGAAATGACAGAGCGAACTGCAACCGTAAATTCCAGTGCTGTTCAGATTGGTAATGCGATAGAAGAAAAGAGAGTATTTGATGCGCTACTTGAAGCACGTGATGCAGACCTCATACGCGTACTGACAGATTGCGGGGCGGCAGGTTTTTCTTCGGCAGTGGGAGAGATGGGCGAAGAAACGGGTGTCACGGTGGACATTAGTAATGCGCCGCTAAAATACGAAGGTCTTGCGCCGTGGGAAATCTGGTTGAGCGAATCACAGGAGCGGATGGTGGCAGCGATATCTCCTGATAATCTAGAGACATTTATAAAAATCTGCGCTAAATATAATGTAGAGGCAACGGTTCTTGGAGAATTTGATGGCAGCAACAAGCTGACGGTTAACTACGGAGATACCAGAGTTGCTGAACTCGATTATGAATTTTTGAAAAATGGGCTTCCTCAGAGAGCGATGTACGCTCATTTGCAAAAGGAGCACATTGAAGAGCGCAAACCACAGACTCCCGAAACACAACTGGAGTGGTTAAAACGGCTACAGGCCGTGCTTGCCCATGGTAACGTTCAGTCAAAAGAGCCTATTGTTCGTCAGTACGATCATGGAGTGCAAGGAGGAAACATAGTGAGTCCTTTTGGAGGCGTGACACAAGAAGGGCCAAACGATGCTTTAGTTGTTCGTCCTCTACTAAATAAACCATATGGTATTGTTCAGTCTCATGGCATGAACCCTATTCTTATGCGTCTTGACCCCGTGGAAGGTACTCGCTGGGCAATTGCAGAGGCTATGGCTAACTATGTAGCCGTAGGAGGCGATGCAAAACAAGCAGCTTTAGTAGAAAATTTCATATGGCCATTTCCCGATACAGAAGCAATGGGTTCACTTAATGCTTCAGTGGATACGATAGTGGAAATGATGGATGAATTAGATATACCCGTTGTTTCGGGTAAAGATAGTCTTTCTTCAACGTATAGAGGCAATGGAGAAGTTATTAAGATCCCACCTGTACTTTGTATGTCTGTGTTCGGGCGAATTCCAGACGTTGAAAAAACCATGACTTCGTACATTAAGAAGCCTGGGAAATCATGGCTCTATTTGGTAGGTACGCCTAGCCTAAACATGGGTGGAAGCACGTACTATGATATTGCCGGCGGAAGTAGTGGAGAAGTACCGAAAATCGATACTGAAATACTGCCAGCGGCGCTCGAGAAAATGAACGATGCTATCAGGGATGGAAAAATTCTGGCATGCCACGATGTGAGCGAGGGTGGCGTAATTACGGCTGTGGCTGAAATGTGCTTTGGTAGCGGGACAGGAACTGAATTACACGTTCCAAACGAAGCCAATGCCGAGACGTTTTTATTCAATGAGACGGCAGGCTGTTTTATCGTCGAAGTTGAGGGTAGTCAAGAAATGCACGAAGCCTTTGACGGGCTTCCATACCAATTACTTGGAAAGACCAAAGACTCCACTGATTTTGATGTGACTGTTGGGGGATACAACCCACTTTTTAAAACAGATATCGATACTTTGAAAACTGCCTGGCAGGCACCCATGAAGGAGATTTTCCATTGAGCGAGCGAATTCCTAGCGTAGCAATACTGAAGACAGATGGTATTAATTGTGATATGGAAATGGCCTATGCTTTCGAAGTGGGGGGTGCAAAACCTGAGCAGGTGCATGTAAATGAATTACGTGAGGGTAGTAAGCATCTGGCAGACTATCAGGCGTTGGCAATACCAGGAGGATTTTCGTACGGAGATGATATTGCTTCTGGTGCTGTTCTAGCTAATGAACTGACTTCGTATCTTGGTGATCAATTGCGTGAGTTTGCTGATGATCAAAAACCAATTCTCGGTGTATGTAATGGTTTTCAGGTTCTTGTTCGTACTGGGCTATTGCCCGAAGGCAAGCTTGGTGAACAAAAGGCTAGTCTCACAACCAACTCCTCAGGTAAGTTCATATGTAAGTGGGTCGATTTGAAACCAGAACTTTCTGTGAGTCTATTTGGAGTGTTTCCGGGACAAGTTCAAAAAGAAACAATACCTATGCAAATTGCTCATGGCGAAGGTAGGTTTGTAGGTAGTGACCAAGTTGTAGCTGACCTAAATAAGAGTGGGCAAATTGTTTTTCGCTACGATGATAACCCCAATGGATCTATGGAAAACATTGCGGGGGTTTGCGATCCAAACGGCCTAATACTGGGAATGATGCCACACCCCGAACGATCGATAGCTGCTTTTCATCCTGATAGAAGTCGAACAGATGCGGCCCGAAACGCTGCCGACCTTATCTTTAGAAAAATTGTTAACTACGCAAAGGAGATGTAATGAACCAACCAGAAAAAACACCACTAACGTATGATCAATTAGTGAATTACGATGACATGGATCCGTTTAAAGTGGCAGCCCAACAGGCTGCTGCTACGACAGCACACAACCTGAATAGTTGGGGATATCAAGAAGTATCTGAAAGCCGGGGCGAGTCTGCCTACGTGTGGAGTGAAAATGGCAAGTATCGAGCTATGGTTACAGAAGGGCTGGGCACCAAAAATCTTGTTGCTGATGCTGTAAGCGAACTGGGCGGAAGATCGTATTACGATAAAATCGCTCAGGATACTATTGCGATGATTGTCAACGATCTTCTCGTGGTTAAGGCTGAGCCGCAAGTGGTTACTGCTCATTTTTCTGTAGGTGACTCGAGGTGGTTTAATGATCCAGAGCATCCTGGGAGACAACAGGATTTAATTAATGGTTGGTCTGCATCGTGCGAAAAAGCCCATGCTACATGGGGAGGAGGTGAAACGCCGACACTAAAAGGAATTGTAGAGCCAGGAAAAATTGAGCTTTCTGGAACTGCTTTGGGTGAGGTAAGAAACGGAAGACGGCCAATTCTCGGTGAGCGGCTTCAGGCGGGTGATGACATTATCTTTTTGAAGAGTACAGGTATTCATGCGAATGGTCTGACTTTGGCACGTGAAATTGCTGATAACATACCAGACGGGTACCAAACCCTGTTGAGTGACGGTACCCCGTATGGTGAAGCCTTACTCGAACCTACACCAATTTATGTAGACCCATTAAAGCTTCTATTTGAAACAGGAATAGACATACATTATATGGCTAATATCACTGGACATGGTTGGCGGAAAATTATGCGAGCAAATAGGGCACTGACTTACGTTTTGGATAATATTCCGAAGCCGCAACCCGTTTTTGACTTTATCCAGGAACATTCTGGGAATGACAATACGGAAATGTACGGGAACCTTAATATGGGCGCCGGATTTGCGATTTTCGTGTCACAGTGGCGTACCGAAGATGCGCTCGATCTTCTAAAAGAAGAAGGACACGATGCAATGTATGGTGGCTCAGTGCTGGAAGGTAAAAAACAAGTTTACATTCCTGATCATGGCGTTCTCTTTGAGGGTGATAGTCTCCAAGTTCGATAGCTTGTTATAATAAAGATATAAAGAGGGTAGAGGGAAATGGCTAAGCGGCAGTCTAAAAAAGTACAGGCATACGCCAACGAACGACTGCTGCAAGCCCTGGCTGAGCAGATGAAACAGCCATTGCTCCAGATTGCTCGACGGGCCGAACTGGCGCAGATGAGCGATGTTCCAAAAGGCCACTTAGGGATTATCGAGTCAACTGCCGATAGTGCGTTACAGCTACTGGATAGCTACTTGCTGAGTTTGCGTTTACATCAACAACACTCTGAAGAGTATTTGGTACCGGTTTCAATTGCTGGAGTTTTGAACGATGCAGCGCATCAGCTAACAGATTTAGCTGATCAGTATGGTTGCATCTTGGAATTACACATGTCTGGAAAATACGAACCGGTGCTTGCCAACAAAGCCGGCTTGGAAGCTGCGCTGACAAGCCTTGGGCTGGTCTTTATTGAGGCTCAGGCTGGTAATGAGGGCAAGGAAAAGCCCGTCATCAAGCTGGCAGCTCACCGTGGAAAACAGGGCATTGTAGCGGGTATGTTTAGCGACAATGAGGGCCTTGGTACGGATATGTTCCGCCGAGCACACCAGCTATATGGTTATACACGACAACCGTTACCTCAACTTTCGTCGCACTCGGGCGCAGGAGTATTTATTGCAGAATCATTATTCGATGCTATGTCGGCTCGCTTGCGTGTGGCCAGGCATCAGAAATTAATGGGACTAGCGGCCACACTGCCGCCCAGTTTGCAGCTAAGCATTATATGAGCCAGATACTTCTACTTGAGCCAGATACACTGCTTGGCAGCACCTATCAAGAAGCTTTGCAGTCAGTGAGCTATGAAGTGGTGTGGTGCAAAGACGCGCAGCAGGCGGTTGATGCACTCAACAAAAACACGCCCGACCTCATCATTGCCGAACTGCAGTTGGCAAAGCATAATGGCGTTGAATTTTTGTATGAGCTACGATCTTACGCTGACTGGCAGAGGGTTCCGGTAATTGTCCTCAGCCATATTTCTCAGCTAGAGCGTGGCATATCAGACGCACTCTGGCAGCATATGGGCATTGCGGCATATCACTATAAACCGTTCACTAAACTCCAAGATCTGATTCGTTCGGTCGATACAATAGTTGCCCCACATTTGGCATTACAATGAACCAGGTTCTGACGAAAGGGATTATTCTTTCGCGTACTGATTTTGGCGAGGCAGATCGAATTTTGACTGTGCTGACACCTGACCAAGGCAAGCTCAGATTGATAGCCAAAGGCGTACGGAAGGTCAAAAGTAAGCTAGCGGGCGGCATTGAACTTTTTAGTGTTAGTCAGATTAGCTTTATTCCCGGCAGGGGCGAGATTGGCACACTAACGTCTACACGGCTCGAAAAACACTTTGGCACTATTGTGAACGATATTAATCGCACTATGCAGGGTTATGACTGGTTGAAATTGATCAATCGTGTAACTGAAGACATGCCAGGGCCGGAATACTTTGACGTGCTAGCGCATGTGTTGGAAGGGTTGGATGACGCCACGCTCGATGCGGCGTTGATCCAACTTTGGCTATACATGCAGCTGCTAAAGTTGGCTGGACATACCCCCAATTTGCAGACCGACGAAAGTGATAACAAGCTTGATGTGAATGAGAAATATAATTTTGATCTGGAAAATATGGGGTTTATTGTGCAGGCAAATGGGCCATTTAGTGCCGATCATATTAAATTGCTTCGTCTGGCCATTGGGCTTGGATCGCCAGGTGGATTGAGGCAGGTCAAGGATGCCGAAACAGTGCTTGGCAAGTGCTTGCAGCTAGCCATGAACATGGTTGGACGGTTTATACGAATCTAAGAAGTTTTCTACGCAATGGGCTATAGGGTACAATACGGTTATGTTATTTGAGCTTGTAGCCTGGTGGTATAGCGCCGGTTGGCTCGATACGTTACATCGTATACAAAGGCGTATCTTTGGTATTTGGCGTCTTTTTTCTGTGGGGATTCTGGCCCGGACATTGTTTGCACCTTGGCGACGGATTACTACTACACCTGGAAGGGGTATTGATTCGTTGATGCGAAGTATGATTGATAACTTAGTTTCTCGGGTAGTTGGTTTTACTGTGCGTATATTTGTGTTGTTTATGGCCATGGTGGCTTCTTTGTTGGCTGTGGTTGTAGGAACTTTGATTGTGCTCCTTTGGCCACTAGTACCATTCGTGGCTTTGTTCTGCTTGTACAAGGGGATAGTTGGATGAACACTGAGCTTGATCTAAAGAGTCCGAGGACACGTCGTGCCCGAATGGGGGTACGAATTGGTAAACACGGCGAGCAAGCACTTCGCTACCTAGCGATTTTACTGGTGATTGGAGCAGGTTTAGGTTTTGTAGCCGGCTTGGACCGCTTAAGCTGGTTGGCGCTCGGGGTTGGACTTCTTATGTCGATGGTAAGTTTTTGGCAGCGCTATGATCTGGCAATTTTAAAAGTACATGAACCTGTAAAACAGCTCGATGATGTATTGGCCGGTGATCTGCTGGCACGAATCAGTGCGCCTGTAACTCCGGAAACGCTTTGGTTGGCCGCAACGCGGACCAACGCCGGGGCTTTTGTATGTAACAAGTTGTTTATCCATCCGGATGACGTGGGTGCACTCCTTGGTAAGAATGAGGAAAGCACCGGCGTGATTTGGCAGGCTGTTTTGGGCTTGCATGGGCAGAGCAGTGGTGAACTACATGGTGGCACAGTTGTGGCAGCAATCTTGAGCGGCCTGCCAGAAACCAAAGCGTTCCTGGCTCATTACAATTTAAAACCAGAAGACGTGTTAGAAGTCTATGCTTGGGTTAATCGACTTTTGCTATATCTTGACCAGCCCAAACCATACTTTGGTGGCATTGGGCGAGACTGGGCTACTGGTTTTACCCCAACCCTAGAGCATTTTAGTAATAACATTAGTTTATCGATTCAGGCTGGGGGAGGACATTTCCATACGCTCGCTCATGGTGACCTAATGGATACCATTGTGCATGGTTTAAGCCAAGGTTCGGGCAGTGTGACCTTAGTTGGTGAAGTAGGGACTGGCAAGACCTCACTGGTGTATGGACTCGCTGAACGGCTACTTATTGGTGAGGATAAAGATCTAGAACATTATCAGGTTGTAAGCCTGAACGCGTCAATGATTCTCTCAACTGATAAAAAACAATTGGAAGGCTTGATACTGACGCTCTTCGGCGAAGCTATAAAAGCCGGTAATATCATTCTGTTCCTCGATGATGCTGAGCTGTTTTTCAGCGATGGTCTGGGGGCTTTTAATATGGCGCAGATACTACTGCCAGTGCTACAAAACCACAAGCTCAAAATTGTAGCAGCATTTACTCCACATGATTATCAGAAACTTAGAGCTAGCAACCAGGCGGTGGCGGATAGTTTTGCCTCGGTAACGGTCAAAGAGCCAGACCAAGCCACTACTATGAACATTCTAGAAGATTCAGCCTTAACGCTAGAGGCTCGCTCTAAATTGTTGGTTACCTACGACGCGGTGCGCGAGGCTTACCGATTGAGTGGTCAGTACATGAGTGATCGAGCCTATCCAGGCAAGGCAATTGATTTGCTGGAGCAAGCTGCACCATATGCCACTGACAAGGTGTTGCTGGCAACATCGGTGCAAGCTGCGGTTGAAAAAACGCTAGGTGTGAAAGCTGCCACTGCACAAGGCGCCGAAGCAGATGTGTTGCTTAAGCTAGAAGATAGTATTCACGAACGAATGATTAACCAAGTCCAAGCGGTGAATGCTGTAGCTTCGGCGCTGCGGCGTGTGCGCGCTGGTGTGTCGTCACCGAATCGACCAGCCGGTAGCTTTTTATTCTTAGGTCCCACAGGTGTAGGTAAAACCGAGCTCGCCCGCTCACTGGCCGCAACATATTTTGGTGACGCCAATCAAATGATCCGTCTTGATATGACCGAATACCAACAACCAGCTGATGTCTCCAGGCTTCTATCTGACGCCAGCGGTTCAGCCAACAGCCTCATTCTCTCCATCCGAAAACAACCTTTTTCGGTTGTATTGCTGGATGAAGTAGAGAAAGCCCACCCAGATGTACTAAATCTGCTGTTGCAATTGCTTGACGAGGGCCAGCTGACAGATAGCGGGGGTCGTCCGGCTTCGTTCAAAGAAGCAATCATTATCGCTACATCAAACGCCGGTGCCACTGATATCATCAACCAAATGTCTCAGGGCAGTTCACTAGAAGATTTCCAGCGTCCTTTGGTTGACAAACTTATCCAATCAGGCCAATTCAAGCCAGAACTTATAAACCGTTTTGACGAAGTAGTACTGTTTAGGTCACTCAACGAAGCTGAGCTGATGCAAGTCGCCCAACTGATGCTTGGGGAAGTCAACAAAAACTTGGCCAACAAAAATATTAGCATAGAGTTGACCGAACCAGCCATGAAAGCCATCGTGCATGCTGGTTACGATCCACAATTTGGCGCTCGTCCGATGCGCCGCGTCATTCAGCAGGCCGTGGAAGACGTGGTGGCCACCAAAATCCTTCAAGGTGAGGCTCAAGCCGGTACAGTTCTTCACCTTGACATCCAAGACCTCAAACTTCCACAAAAATAAACCGCTTTTGTTTAAGTTCGTCTGCGGTGAGATAATTTCCTAAATGCGAGGAAATACAAATGACCACTGCTGAAATTGAACCAGTTCAAAGAGTTTATGGGATTGAATCGGAATTGGGATATGCTGCTCAACCCGAGTCACTCGGCAAAGATTATCTGAATTTAGCGCAAAATTTTCCTGGCAAGTTAGCCGTTCTTAATATGTTCTACTCGAATGGAGCAAAGTTTTATCCTGACGTAGGAGATCATATGGAATATGCTACACCTGAGTGCCAAACTATTGGTGAACTAGTGGGCGCCACAGTGGGGGGTGAGGAACTTCTTACTGATCTTGTTACAGATTTAGGGAATCAAGAGAAGGATCCTATATCGGTATGGCTGAACACTCGCATAATTGCCGATAGACCACCTAAGGGAGGCGATCCGGGCGAACCATGTAGACCTATTTGGGGCTCGCACGAGAACTATCTTACCCTTCGGAATCTAGACATAAGTAAATTAGTCGATAATTTCGTGGCACATTCTGTCACACGTTATCTCCTAGTTGGTGCTGGCTGGGTCGATTTCGAGGGACAAAGTGATAAACCCAAGTTCAACATTAGCCAGAGAGCAAGCAGACTCAGTGACATTGAAGGAGCTAGCACAACACAAAAATCAAAGCCCATATTTAATACTCGCGATGAAGCCTTAGCTCACAGGGGAAAATACAGAAGACTACATGTTATTAATGGCGATCCCACAATGTCTCCATGGGCAACAGCAGTTCGCATTGGTTCGATGTCCTTACTTTTACGTATGAACGAACATCCTGGATTTGATCTAAGTGATCTTACGCTTGAAGATCCATTAGCAACGGCTCAAATTGTCTCAGAAGACCTTTCATTTAGCCGTCCTGTTATGAGAAAGAACGGGAAAACCATTCTTCCTATTGAACTACAGGTAGAGCTAGCTTCTCGTGCAAAAAACCTCACCGAGTCAGTCAATGTTCCAAAAGAAGAACTAATCCTTGTTGATGAGTGGCTTGAGGCAGCCATGGATCTCGAACAGGCAAAAGATTGGCGAGTACTTACAGACAGATCGGATTACGCAGCTAAGGCACGAATACTTCAAAAGTATTGGGATTTATCTACCAAAGATGAAGAAGAGCGAGAAGTGCGTAGAAAAAAGATAAAACAAGCTGACCATTTATGGGGTGAGCTTAGTGATGCAGGTTTAGCGAGAAAGTGGCGTAGTTGTGGTGCGTTTAGGGATCCTTTAGGCGCAATGGATCAAGCAGATTATTATAAGTTCAATCCACCGAAAGGGCGTGCAGACATTCGAGCTAGATTTATAGCAACAATGGCAAATCGCATGGCTACTGATACAGTCAGCGTTGACTGGCACATACTCAAAGTGAAGAATAAGGAATTTAAACTACATGAACCCTTGGCATCGGTGCCAGTCTGGGTTCCCAGAATTAATGATTGGTTAACTGGCAAAGCAGATCAACGAATACCGTACTAGTTTTTGGTTTAAAATAGCTTGTTTTCTGAAAACTGGGAGTATAATCACAATTAACATGAGTACAATTGAAGCACGTTCGGGGACAGGTGATCTCGAAGCTTTTGATTCATTAGCCGATTCTATTGCTTGCGAAGATCAAGACGAACTGATTGTGGGAAATATCTACACCAGCGAACAGGTGATTGGGAGAGTTGGAACCTGGGACCCTGTTAGTGACGGTGGATGGAAATACCTTGGTATGTTGCACGACACAGACGACGACAGTTCTGAATAGAAGAGAACGAACAAAACAGGTATAATACAGCTCAAGATGAGCGAAGTGAAACTAGAAGATATTGTTAGCCTTGCCAAAAGGCGTGGGTTCGTTTTTCAGGCATCCGAAATTTATGGCGGGCTGGCCGGGTTCTACGACTATGGCCCACTCGGAGTAGAACTTGCAAATAACCTCAAAAAAGAATGGTGGGATGCAGTTGTTAAAGAATCCGAGAATATCTATGGCGTAGACGGTGCGATCATTCAGAATCCTAAACTCTGGGAGGCCAGTGGCCATGTAGCAGGATTTACCGATCCGATGGTAGAAGATTTAGTTACGAAAAAACGCTACAGGGCTGACCATTTGGCTGACACAGATTCAACTGATCTGAAGAAACTAAAGGAGCTGTTGAAAGACAAGAAATCACCTGACGGTAACCCCATTAGCGAACCGCGTTACTTCAATATGATGCTCAAAACGTGGGTCGGGGCAGTAGAAGATGAATCTGCTGTAGCATATTTGCGGCCTGAAACCGCTGGCTCAATCTTTACTAACTTTAAAAACGTCCAGGAAACCATGCGAGCCAAACTACCGTTTGGTATCGCGCAAATAGGAAAAGCCTTCAGAAATGAGATTAGTCCACGAGACTTCATCTTCCGAGTACGCGAGCTGGAGCAAATGGAAATGCAGTATTTTATCCGTTCAAAAGATCAAAAAGAAGTCTATGAACATTGGCGTAAATTTGCCTGGGACTTTTTAATCAAGCGCATGGGTCTTGATGAAACAAACCTGTCTTGGCACGAACATGATGAAGATGAGCGCGCGCATTATGCCACAGCTGCGCATGATATTTATTTCAAGTTTCCATTTGGTTCTAAGGAACTTTGGGGTACACACAATCGCACAGACTATGACCTGACTAGCCATATGAAGGGCAGTGGCAAAGATCTGCAATATATAGATGAAGAATCAAATGAAAAATTTGTGCCATATGTAATTGAATCGTCTGTAGGAGTTGGCCGGATGTTCTTGGCAGTTCTAACGGATGCTTATCATGAAGAAGAAGTTAATGGTGAAAAGCGAGTGGTGCTGAAACTTGATCCACGAATTGCTCCAGTGAAAGTCGCTGTTTTTCCACTACTCAAAAACAAACCTGAACTTGTTAAGAAGGCCAGAGAAGTCTACGACATGCTTAAAAAAGAATACGGCAATGTCATGTGGGACGACAATGGTAACATCGGCAAACGTTACCGTCGCCAAGACGAAATAGGCACACCATACTGTGTAACTATTGATTTCGACACCTTAGAAGATGACACTGTAACTGTACGCAACCGCGATACGACCAAACAAGAGCGTGCGAAAATTGAGAACATTCAAAACTCAATTAAACTGTGATTGAACCAAGTTGTACTGGCTTTTCAATTTCTGTTCGCTAGCTAACGCATAAATGCTATCATATAGGCAAGACGCCTATAAGGGTGGGAGAAAGCAAAAACTGCGTTATGGACAGGGCATTCGAATTTGTCGTTGATGGCAGCAAAGAAGCAGAGATAGTCTGCCACAAATATCTTGAACCGGTTGCTAACTGGTTAGTAGGTGAGCCTATCAAAAAATCTGACACCGAACATGTCGAACAACAGCGCACTCTCTGTACAGCAGGTGGGGTAATAGTTGAACTATCGTTTTCTGCAACGCAATTAGCTGACGGAGAAGGAAATAGTGAACTTATGTATAACCTTAGTGCAAGTGTATCAAGACCGTTTGACGGCACATTTTACTGGCCCGGACATGATTCTTTTGAAACACTTACTGAAGAAGGGGCTAGCACCGAACAAGTACTCAGAGTGCCAGAAAATGATGAAGATCTTGACGCCACTGAAGGCTCTATCAAAGAGGTATGGGATTTTTATATTGACGATATTGCTTACCGGCCTCGCAAAGATATACGTTGGGAATATTATGACGAAGAGAACAATTTGGTGACAGTAATTAGTGCAAACGATCCGTTGGTTGCGGATCGTATACTGGCTATCGAACCCCAGGACGATACATTCCTTAAATTAATCGAAACATCGATAAGCCACAGTTTTAGTCAGCAAGACATGCGTGAGATCGTTGGTATACTCGAAAAGTTTGGTTTCCGATTTCCTCCACCACAGGAAATAGATGAAACGGGAACGGTATGAATCTAGCCACTAGACAAGCAGAGCAGCAGCCGCCATCGTATGATGACTTTGAAATACTTAAAGAATGTTTTCTGGAAGTGCTTCACGAACCTGATGTGCAAGTACGACAGTTTCGTGATTCCGGTCTGTGGTTTAAGCTCGAACGCTTAATGGCAGACTGTGATTTGTGGTCATGGCCTCTTACCAGCGTTTGCGTTACGGGGCTTATTAAGACCATTGGAGGTGGTAATGTTATGGCTGTTCGCTATCGTGAGTTGACACATCACGATGACACCGTTAATTCTTCTGTCAATCACGACTATATTCTGGCCGCCTCAGACGGAGAAGTAACACGCTCGGTTCAAAGTATACGCGGCTGTCCAGATCTTCCTTCTCCCAAACCTGACTTAAGCCTGGGTCTCGGTGAAATGCGTCAGGCAGCAGAGGGTGCAAAGATACTCGAGAACTCACTTGGTGGGGGACTGATTCTGACAGCCGGTGATTGTGGCGTGCTGTTTGACCGTTTAGCGACAATTGTATCTTAGTTTGGTAATGGCAGATTCAACGACGAATTATTGATGAGATAGACAATGTGCTTGAAAAAGGAGTACGATTACATTAGATGAGACGAAGCAGAAAACCCAACGTCTATGCTTTTATAGATAGCCAGAACCTGAATTTAGGTATTCAAAAGGTGGGCTGGAAAATGAACTGGCGTAAATTCCGTCAGCTATTGGCTGAACAATACGGCGTGACCAAGGCATTTATGTTCATTGGCCACATGCCCGAACACGAAGATATGTATTTGCAAATGCATGATCTGGGATTTCTGGTGGTGCTTAAGCCCACGCAAGACATGACTCGGCAACACAATGAAAAAAAGCCATCTACTAAAACTGACGAACCAGAGGACAAGAAACCAATCAAAGGTAATATTGATGCTGACCTGGTACTTTGGGCAATGCGCGAATTCAAAAATTATGACAAAGCTATTATTGTGTCGGGCGACGGTGATTTTTATGGATTGCTAGAATACTTGGATGAGAAAGGGAAGCTGATGCATATCATGGCCCCCAACTGGCAGTACTCACAGCTACTCAATCAGTTTGAGAAGTACATTGTGCGCTTAGATAAAATGAAGCGTCAACTGGAATACAAAGACATGCGCAATAAAAAACCTCGGGCCTAGGATGGCTCAACTGACCGAGCATAGAGTATTTGGCTCTGACAAGCGACCGACTATCTACTATATTGTTGGATTTCGAGCGCGGATTAGTCAATTTTTGCTGTCAATTTGGGTACTAAGATTAGCTGGTTATAGAATTGTAGCTTTCCAGGTTGACCCCAGCGTTTTAACAGTGGGAGATCCAAAACTTCTCGGAAAAGCGCTTGATGAATTGATGGACATTGTTCGACGAGACATGGCGGGCAGAAAAGTCGCTGGCACATACGGTATAAGCCTAGGATCATTCTTTGCATTGAATATTCTTACACTGGACGGGGTCGATAGAATATTCATGAATACAGGTGGTGGCAGTGTGTTGCAAGCAGTTTGGGAAATGCCAGTACTGCTGCCCGAAAGACAAGCATTTGAGCGTAATGGTTATAGCCGTCAGGAAGTTGGAACCTACTGGAACCCTATAGATATAAGTCAGAATATCCATAGGATTGCCGGCAAAACAATGCTAGCCAATGCCTCTTATGCTGATGAGTATATTCCTATCAAAGATGTGCTGCGTCATATAGATGAATGGCAAGCAGCTGGAGTCAAGGCGCAGATTATTTTGGTAAAACATTTAAGCCATCTGTGGCTTATTGTTACGACCTTGTTAAAATTTCGAAAAACAGTTCGTTACTTTCGATAGTCAGGGTTTGACGAACGGGCGTATACTAAGGATAGAAAACCAACATTCTCTTAAAATCATCAATTTTTATATACAAGGAGGGGCTTATGTTAGGCGATGCACAAGTTGGAGCAGTTTTGCCAGTAAAAGATCTAGAAGCGGCCAAGAAATTTTATTCAGAAACGTTAGGTCTGAAAGCGGGGGAAGAAAGTCCAGGCGGCATACTATTTTCGGCTGGTGGTGGCAGTAAAGTCTTTGTCTATCCCACTCAGTTTGCTGGTACGAATCAAGCAACTGCAGCTGGTTTTGAGATAGATGATGTAGAAGGAGTGGCTACGGCTCTCAAAGATAAGGGCGTAACGCTAGAACACTATGATCTACCAGGCGTAACAATGGACGGTGACATTCATGTCATGGGAGAACTAAAAGCAATTTGGTTTAAAGATCCAGATGGCAACATTATTTCAGTCACTAATATGATGGGATAGATAGTGGCAAAGAGCATTAAGCTCAATACCGGCGCACATATGCCAGTTATTGGATTTGGTACCTGGCAAATTGATCCCTGGAAAACGGCTAACGTAGTTACGGAGGCTCTTAAGATGAGCTACCGGCTGATCGATACGGCCAAGATTTATGGCAACGAAAGCGGGGTTGGTGAAGCAGTGCAAACGAGCGGCATCGATCGCAAAGAGATATTCGTCACAACCAAGCTTTGGAATAGTGACCAAGGCTTTGACAGCGCCAAGCGAGCCTTTGCCGGATCGCTCAGCCGACTTGGGCTGAAATATGTAGATTTGTATTTGATTCACTGGCCGGGCGGTGGTGCTCGGCTGGATTCGTGGCGAGCTTTGTCGGATATATATAAATCGGGCGAAGCTAAAGCGGTAGGTGTATCGAACTACACCGTGACGCATCTGGAGGAGTTACTGGAACACTCCGATCTCGTTCCAGCCGTTAACCAAATTGAACTGCACCCCTTTATATATCAGCAACAAAAGCCGGTCTTGGACTTTTGTAAGCAACACGACATTGTAGTGGAGGCCTATAGCCCTTTGGCGCGGGGGGGTTCACAACTTCGCCACCCAGCAATTACTGATATTGCTGGGCGCAACGAAGTAACCAACGCCCAGGTTATGCTGCGCTGGGCTATGCAGCATGACACCGTGCCAATTCCAAAATCGACTGATAGTGAGCGAATGCGTGAAAATCTGGGTGCGCTCGATTTTAGTCTGTCAGAAGAGGACATGTTTGAACTAGATAACCTCAGTGGCGACAGAACAACCTGGGACCCAACCAATGTTACGTAGTACAATACAAATATAAGTGGAGGTAGTTATGGCGCAAACTAAGAAGAAGTCAGCCGATAAGAAGTATGACTTTAGTGATCTAAAGGCTTTGTTTATAAACTGTACGCTCAAGAAGTCTCCGGAAGTTAGTAACACCGAGGGTCTGGCGCAAATCAGCATGGATATTATGAAAAAACACGGAGTCCAAGTAGAAATGATCCGTGCTATCGACCATGACATTGCCACAGGCGTGTATCCGGACATGCGTGAACACGGTTGGAAAACTGATGAATGGCCAAACTTATATGACACAAAAGTTATGCCTGCAGACATTTTGGTTATTTGTGGACCAATCTGGCTAGGAGACAACAGCTCCATAACCAAGCAGATTATCGAACGACTCTACAGCAATTCGAGCATTTTGAACAAAGATGGCCAGTATGCCTTTTATGGCAGGGTCGGTGGTGCACTTATTACTGGCAACGAAGATGGTGTGAAGCACTGCACCATGGATATTTTGTATAGTCTGCAGCACATTGGCTACACCATTCCACCACAGGCAGATGCCGGTTGGATTGGTGAAGTGGGGCCAGGACCGAGCTATCTTGACCAAGGTTCAGGTGGACCAGAAAATGATTTCACGAATCGCAATACTACCTTTATGACCTGGAACCTTATGCACCTAGCCAAGATGTTGAAAGACAACGGTGGGATCCCGGCCTATGGCAATCAGCGCAGTGCGTGGGACAAGGGCGAACGTTTTGATTTCGAAAACCCTGAATACCGGTAGGAAGAAACTTTACACAGTCCTGACGCTGCGGTCCTCGGCAGGCTTGCGGAGGCAGCGCAGCACTGGAAAAGTTTCTTCCTGAGGCCTTACGCTTCCGATTAGGCTATAATAAGCCCAAGATGGAAGCTGATAAACCAAAAACAAATGTCTTCCCAAAAAACTTTATGTGGGGTGCCAGCACGGCCAGCCACCAGGTAGAGGGTGGCACCTATAACCAATGGACGGTGTGGGAACTGGCTCATGCTAAACAATTAGCCAAGAGCGCCGAACAGCGGCTTAAGCACCTCAGCCCTGTATGGGATGATATTAAAGACCAGGCTGAAGACCCGGCTAATTATGTCTCTGGCAAAGGTGTGGACCACTACAACCGCTATGCTGAAGACTTTAGCCTGCTGCAAAAACTCAATCTTAATTCAATACGATTTGGGATTGAATGGTCGCGGATTGAACCCAAGGAAGGGCAGTGGGACGAAGCAGCCATCCGGCATTACCACGATTACATCAAGGAGCTGCATCGCCGTGGCATAGAACCAATGTTGAATATCTGGCACTGGACCATGCCAACCTGGTTTGCGAACAAAGGTGGGTTTAAAAAAGGTGCAAACCTTCGCTATTGGCGCCGGTTTGTTCAGAAAGTAGCCGAAGAATACGGCAAAGATATTAGTTACGCCCTAACTCTTAACGAACCAAACGTCTACGCTACCTTTGGCTACGTAACTGCTGAGTGGCCACCCCAAGAAAAGAACTACTGGAGTGCTACGCTGGTTGTTCTGCATCAGGTACGAGCTCACAAACAGGCCTACAAAATTTTGAAACAAGAAAACCCGCAGCTGCAGGTGGGAATTGCTATGCAGCTGGCGAACATTCAGGCCAAGCGGCCGCACAACATGTTCGATGAAATGTCGACCAAATTTATGCGTTACGCCTGGAATTGGTGGTTCTTGCGGCGAATTCGGAAGTACCAGGACTTCGTAGGCGTTAATTACTACTTTAGTGACTATTACTCTGGCTTACTTAAACGTCAAAATCCACGTGTACCTTTGAATGATTTGGGTTGGTATATGGAGCCAGAGGGATTATATCCGTTATTGTTGCGAGCTTGGATACATTACAAAAAGCCCATCATAGTAACTGAAAACGGTGTAGCTGATACTCATGACGAATACCGACGTTGGTGGATTGAGGAATCAATTGTGGCCATGGAGCGGGCAATTAGTGAGGGTGTAGACCTAAGGGGTTATTTCCACTGGGCACTGCTAGATAATTTTGAATGGGCGTATGGCTGGTGGCCCAAATTTGGCCTGGTTAATGTTGATCGAGAGCAGGACATGAAGCGAACTATACGACCCAGTGCGAAATGGTTTGCCGATCGAATTGAGCGACTGCAGAAATAATCTACCTCCAACAGATACAAAACCGTTGTAAATTAGTCTTTGTAGGTCAGCAAGTAACCCTCTAGTATTAGTAGGTAATGAAATCCAGTAAAAAATTTGTAGTTATCGGCGGTGGCACCGGCAGTTTTACGCTGCTCAGTGGTCTAAAAGAGTATGCCAAAGACATAACTGCGCTCGTGAATATGTCGGATGATGGTGGGTCGAGCGGAATTTTGCGTGATGAGCTTGGGGTCTTGCCACCAGGCGACATAAGGCAGTGTCTGGTTGCACTCAGTGATTCAGAAAAAATGCGCGAACTTTTTAACTATCGGTTTAACGAGGGTTCACTCAAGGGTCATAGCTTCGGTAACTTATTTTTAAGTGCCATGGAAAAAGTAACCGATAGTTTTAGTGAAGCAGTGGAACTAGCCAGCACCATGCTTAGAATTCGAGGCAAGGTACTGCCCATAACTTTAGATAAATCGCATCTCATTTTAACAGATGAGCAGGGTAGAAGGGTCAAGGGAGAGTTTAGGATTGGGCATATGGATTTCGAGGGATTAAAACATCCATATATTTCTCTGGAACCTGCTGCGCGGATTACACCAGAAGCCAAGAAGGCAATTGCCAACGCCGATACAATAGTAATCGCGCCAGGCAACTTGTATGGAAGCCTCGCTCCAGCGTTGGTTGTGGATGGAGTCGGCGATGCGTTGAAGCGTACAACGGCCGAGATTGTATATGTATGTAACTTAGTAACCAAGCCAAACCAAACCGATGACTTCAAGGTTCATGATTATGCAGCCGAAATAGAGCGGTTTGTGGATGCACCAATTCTAGATCATGTTATTTTTAATACCGATGAACCAACTGCGGCAATGTTACGCAACTACACTCACGACGGTGAATTTCCTGTGGAGTTTGATCTTGATGCCATGGAGCAGCTTCACTATAAAGCCATTGGATTGCCCCTGATTGCGACCGAGCCAGTTGTGTATGGTCCGCACGATGCAATTCGTCATGCCCGCAGCTTTATTAGGCACAACAATCGGGCTTTGGCCAAGATACTCACAGAGTTATAAGACATGAAGTATAGTCACATTTTCCTCGATTTTGACGAAACACTATTTGATCATGATGCATATTTTGCGTGGGCTGATAAAGTGTTGACCGAGCGTTTTGCCGTGTCTGCTGGGTCATTCGCAGGACAAACTGGTGATTACCACGATGTGGTTGCGCCATTGATGCGTCTATATAGGCATAGTGATCATATAGAAGATGTCACGAAGCGAAGCTGGCAGTTTATGTCCGGTGAGCTGGAGCATGAACTACGAGAGAGCGGCTTGGATTTCTGCTACCCAGAAACGCATGAAACTCTGCGTTGGCTGGTGGGTCTAGATGCCGAGGTGCGTATCTTGACATTTGGACACGGAGAATACCAACGGTACAAAATAAACACATGCCCCGTCTTACACGAACTACGAATTCCTGTGCACGTGGTTAACCAGGCCAAGGCGGATTTTTTGGCTACAGAATTTGGCGATATAGGGCATGGCGTACTAGTTGATGATAAACATCCGCTCAATTTGCCGGCAAAGTGGGACGAAGTATGGATTGACCGAAAGGGAAAGCACGAGGCGTCCATGAAAATTTCTGACAAGACCTATAAAATATCTTCTCTCAAACAACTTAGAAAACTTGTGACGTAAGACATCTAGTTGACAAAGCATAAACATTTTGCTATAATCTGTTTGTAATGTCAGAAACCCCAACGAACCACAACAAAAGAAAACTAACCGTTCCTCAGCGTCTAGTAATTGCAACGGCAGCCAGTCTTCTAATTGCCGGAGCGGCAAAAGTCGGTGGATCTCCTTCACCCGAAAGCCGCAGAACTGATGATGAAGCCAAGACTTTGAACCAAGAAGCCAACAAGGGCTTCGAAGTAGTGAATGAATTAATTGTTTTACGTCCAGGTGTGCAATATCGTAAGACGCCCAATGTCGTACCAGCTGAATCTAAGGACGGTAGCGATTCTGGTAGTGTTGCTGGAAAAGTTGAGGACGGCAAACTCTTGGTTATTAACCGACCGTTTGTTTATGAGGGCCAAGACGGGAAGTCCTGGTACGGCTTTAAGATGAAGACTGAGCCAAACACGAGTGATAAGATAAGTGATAAAACACTTGCAGACCAAACATACTGGATAGATATGACAACGCTTAATACTCAGCATGATAAAGCAGGAGCACCTTACTATGACACCTATGTTAGTGGAACTACTGACAATGCTCATCCTATAGTGCACGGTGCATATGACAAAGCAGGTAACATAATTATTGATGATGGTAGTACGGGCACATTAGCGGCTCAAGCTGCAATCATGGATGCTGACCAAGCAAACTTCCTTATCAGCAATGCAAGTGCTGGCAGATTAATGAAATAGCGTCTAGCGTTTGACGGCTCGACTTATCCACCACATGTTGTGGTGGATTTTTGTTTTTGTCAAAACTGTGGATAA